>JABDPK010000233.1 GCA_013042795.1 Saprospiraceae bacterium
TCCCTGGGCCGTACTTAAGACAACATAATCAATAAAATAACTTTGATATGTAGTTGCGCCGCTCGTATTCCATGTATTTCCGGATATCAGAAATCCGTCAGGCTCAAATAATCCACCCTGATCTGAACCAGGAGATATAACGGTAGTAAAATCAATGATTTCTCCAGAACATGCAGATATGGTCATGTCCTGACCAGCATTCGGTCCTTCCTCAATATCGATAATAAGAGATGATGCCACAGCATTGCAATACGGTCCGGAAAGGCTTGCATTAATGGTATATGTAAAGGCATAGGAACCTGCTTGTGCTGTTCCAAAATCCACACTTGTTGAATCTGTCAATTCGATCATCATTGGTCCGGCAACCTGGAGCCAATATCCGTCTTCTTCCGGAAAACCTAGTAATTCCATCAGGTTGATCGGAGGATTACCAGGGCATAAAGCAAAAACGGAATCAATACCGCTGAATGGCATCGAAACAACTTCAAGAAATACCGAACTCGACTGCAGGCCACAGGAATCTTCAATGGCATAATTAAATTCATAGAATCCAGCAGGCAAAGGACCTAGATCAACATCTGTAGAATCGGCAGGATTAAAGTCTGGAATCAGAGGGTAGTTCCAGTGACCACCTTCATCCGGATTTCCTAATTCTGCCATTAAATTAAAATTGAAAACATCAAATCCTTCACAAATCTGTATCGTCGTGTCATTTCCAGTAAATGAAATGGATTGAATTGTAACTGTAAATGAATCAAGGAATGTGCATGTATTCAAAGTATCGATAAGGAATATTAGTTGGTTTTCAGTAATTGTATCCCCAATATTTAATCCGGACATCTGACCGGATCTGGTGAGACTATAAGTTACGCTGTCTGATTGTGTACCAATCAATGGGGGTAAAATATAGATACCACAAGCAACTGTATCTGCAGGGACTTGAAGATCCGGTCCCTGGACGATTGAAAAATCAATCGCAACTTCGGGCGCACACATTGTGTCAAGACCCATATCCAGTATGTATAATATAAGGTCAAGGTTTTGATTGGGTATACCTTCAATTGTATCTCCCGGTAGATACATTTCTCCTTCTCCCATAAATTCTGTGAAATAGCTAGCACCCGGGGTTCCTGGTAAGATGTCAGGTAGGATGACAAGGTTGCAGTTTACAGGAGGTATATCTGCGCTGAAATTAACTGATGTTGTAATCAGAATATCTATTTCCTGGGTAACGATGCAATTGTTTTCTCCGGTAACTATAAGATAAATCAGAGATATATTATCGATTGCCTGGATTTCGTCACCGTCATCATACTGGACACCTGATCCGTCCTCTTCGGTATTATATTGAAATGAAACTACAGTCCCATCTATATCGGGAAAGGGAAGGACAATTGATCCGCATCCGCCCAGTTGTTCTGCCGGGCTATTAATTATTGGTGGAATTGTAACCTGGAAATTAACAGCTTTCACATCCTCACATGGCCCGTTATTATCGTATAGATAAATCATATCTAAGCCTTCGGGATTAATAAAACTACCAGGGGTATATGGGCCATCAGTCAATGCAGCATCCAGGTAGTATACCGGTGAATTTTCATTTTCGATCGTTGCAATATCTGATGGATCAGGGAGTTCATATGGGTCCACACAATCTTCGATATCTGCATTTATGGTAATGATCGGTGTAGTAAAAACAGTAAGTTCAACTTCTATGGCTTCTGAAAAACAATTCCCGTCATCCACTATCGCATAGACAATGAGACCAATATTACTGTCATAATTTGCCGGATCAGAAATTGAATTTGTAAGGTCTTCATCGGTGAACCATAATACTGACAGCGTTCCATCACCACCAGTAATTTCGTCTTCCAGGATAGTCAGATCTATAAGTCCGGATGCATCTGTACAATAGGGTTCCGGGACCGGATCTACAATCGAAGGTGCATCAAGAAGATCCAGGTTAATCGTGTTATTGGCTGCATCAATCATTGCTGAACATCCTGCATCATCTGTCACACTGATCAGTTGCATAGTCAGTGGCAAAAAGGCATCCGGAAGCGAGACAGTTATTAGGTCTGCAGAAAAATCAATATCAGGCAATACCAGCGATTCATCATGACAAACCCGGATTGTCTCATTCAGATTTATTGCAAATCCTGGTAAGGTAAATGAGTTGACACTGATAACGATATTATATGGTTCTGTACCGCCGCTAAAAGTAAAGAACAGATCTGTAGTCTCGTCTGTACATTCATTGGGGCATAGATCTGCACCACCTCCAATTCCGGCAATAATACTGCCGACAGATATTGCAATGCTTGAAGTGTTGCTACATCCTGAAGCATCAGATCCGGTCACGATATAAACGCCGCCATTTGAACCGGATACATTGGAAATACTCGGATTTTGAATATTTGAAGAGAAATTATCCGGACCTGTCCAGGACCATGTCACTGCTTCTCCACCGGTTTCATCCAGTTGCAAAGTAGCTCCGCCACATAAACTCGTTGAATTGGCATCTGCCACGACATTTGGAGAATTCCCTATAGAAATTGAAACTGAACTGCTTGAAGTACACATACCTGTAATATCGGTGACTGTGACCGTATATGTACCTGCTTGGCTGGTTGAGTTGATTACAAGAACAGGGTCCTGTTCAAATGCCTGGAAGCCATCTGGTCCCGACCATTCCCAGCTATCACCGAAATCACCGACTTCATCCAATTCGAGGTCAAGACCGTCACCAATACAAAACGTCGTAAAATTTGCAATAGCAATGGGATCAGGATTATCTAGCAGTTCAAGATCCACGGCTTCCACCAGTGACAGACAACCATTGTCTTCTACCTGGGCATAAACCGTATTATCATCACTAAGAAAATTTGAAGGGTTTCCTATTGGATTGGTCGCTGCCATATCTTCATACCACATGACAGTTCCAGAGCCTCCTGAAATGTCATCATCAAGACTGGTGAGGTCAAAAACATCTTCATCATCATTTAATATGTCACAGACTTGCAGAGGTCCTGCCGGGAAGATATCAGGAATATCTTCAATCTCTACCATCACCGTCTGGCTGGCATCACATCCATTCTCATCTGTTGTTGTCAGCGTATAGTTTTCTCCATCTTCAGGGGTAGTGGCAAAAGTAACTTCGCTTTCGTCATCATCTATCTGTCCGGTCCCATCATTGGTCCAAAGGAAATCTGTAACCACAGAAGGGTCACCTACATTTCCATCGAGGTCAAGATTATCAGATCCACATATCGGATCGTTGGTGATAATATCAGGTGTGCCTTCCCAGCACATAATAATGACACTCGAAAATGTGTTTGTCTCATCCATTGCCCAATTTTGATTAGTAATGAAAATGTCAGCTAATTCTTCTCCATTTGTACAAAATATAGGACTTGAGTAAGTATTCATTTGTTCATTATCTGTGGTACCAGGTTCTCCAATAAGTTCTTCATTAACTATAATTCCAGAGATAGAGAATTGCATCCACATAAAATCCCAACAAGGGCTGCAACCGGCACTTTGGTTTTCTGGATCACCATTGCAAGGATTTGGGCATTCATCTGAAGATTCCATGTTAGAAGAACCTTCCCATGGCAGACTAAAAGCGTAATCAACTGAAAATTGAATAGAAGAACAATTGCTAATATCTATATCTTCATAATTATCGACTATAGTTCCATTTAAGTCAGTATATGATTGACCAGCAAGATCAACATTGATCGGACTTTGTGCATTTACATTAAATACACAGATCAGAAATATAAAAAAAAGAAGTACTC
>JABDPK010000069.1 GCA_013042795.1 Saprospiraceae bacterium
TGTCGCCCAATTGGATTCATGCGTCAAACCAGGTTCCTCTGAAAGTACCATGTGAATAGTTCGAACGTACCATTTTCCTCCATGATCGAGTTTGAACTTGAACATGCCTTTTGCATCTGTCCGCATGCTTTTTTCATCATGATGATGAGGCTCGTGATCTCCACCATGTGTATGGCTATGCCCGCCGTCCGAAAATCCTCCATAGACCAGCTGATTTGATAAGGGTATCCCGTTACGCAATAATTGCATCTCCATATAATCTCCTTTTTCAAGATCATAGGGATTGGTTAAAGGAACAAATTCTATCGGATAGTCCAGAACAGTTTTCCAGTCTTCTGATCTCTCCTCTCCTACCTGGAAAATAATTTTGACGTGTTTGGAATATTTTTCAATAGCGGACTGATCCATCGTACCATCCTTCTTTCTTTGATCAAGGATATCCAATACACCATCATGCTCAAGGTATTCATTGAATGATTTTGCCTCCAGTTCTATATCCCTTGCCCGTGTAGATACCCCCGCGACATAAGTGCCTGGCTCTCCGGTTTTAAAATGCAGTACCGTAATACTGCTGTCCAGTTCTGACCACTGGCTCGTGTCGATAAGATTACGAATACCACTATGTACAATGCTGGCATCCAGCATTCTGTCTCTTGTTATAATATTATCACTTTCATTGAAAGTCCCATTATACAAATGGATGGTGGATGATGTGTTTGGGTCAAGGAAAAAGCTGTCCATCCTGAGGAACATATCATGGGCACTCAGAATTATAAAAGAAATAATGATAAGTAATATCTTCTTCATACGATTTTGCTTAAACTAAAATTAGCAATTTGCTTATGAATTATTGTAATGAATAAATCATATCGGAACTTTCCATAGTTGTTAATTCAGTAATAACAGAAATGTTTTGATTTTAATCACTGTTTCTCTTATAATTAGAATTCTAACAAACTTTGAATTGTGTCAAAAAAAGATTCTTATATCAGGAATTACCACAGGAAACTGACCATAAGCTTTTTGAAGGATATTCACAATGTCAATAAAAAAGCGTCTGAAAAAAATATTCATAAACTGCGTGTATCGATTAAAAAACTTAGAGCCTTATGGTTCTTCATTGAAAGTGTTTCAAATCCAGAGTTCAAGGCAGACAAACATCGACAAGTCGTAAAAGCTCTATTTAAAAAATCCGGGGTAATCAGAGAAGCACAGATCAATGAAAATATTGCAGATAATATCGATAAAGCTTCCCTGGTATATTATAAGGTTTTTCTAAAAAACAGGCAGAGAGAAACGAAACAAGATTTGGAAAAAGTATTGGACCGCCTGGATCTGAATAAACTCAAAAGACGAGATCAAAAGCTATTAAAAAGTATCCAAAGCCTTAGTACTAAAAAAATAACCAGTGAGGTTATTGGATTTGTGCGAGAACAGATGGAAGAGATAAAAGCCATCATTGATCAATCTCCCGACGATTATGATTTACATGAAATCAGGAAACATTTCAGGAATATCACTTCCATTCTTGCCATACTAAAATCTATTGATCCTAAGAAAATAAATCCTTCATCATATAAACGAATTCGAAGGCAGTATGAAATGATTGGTGAATGGCATGATCAACTCGAATTCATTTCTTCCCTGGCAGTATATCTAAGCTGGAGTGATCAGACAAAAGACTATAAAGATGTGAAAAAGACGATCAAATCAATTAATGAGCTCATTGAGAAAAAACAAAAAGCAATACGAAAATCAATGAAAAAAATGCTCAAGGTTCAAAAAGCTCTTTTCAATGTCTGAAACAATTTATTCGACAAAATTCACTGATCTGCAGATTCCACATTTACCTCCTCAGTAACTGCTTCAACCGGCTCAGGAAAATAATCGGTCGTATTCTCTTCAATCAACTTCTTGAGTGCATTAAAGTTTTTTGTTTCCTGTTTTGTGAAAGCGCCGCCGAACATTTCCATAATAGCAAACATGGACTTCATGACCAGGCCTTTCGCCTTGACATTTGAATCAGATTTAATTGTTGTTATCCCATCGGATTCTGTATGGGATATCTTCTGTTCAAAATCCATGAATTGACTGTCGAAATGCAAGACCACATACTCAAAGTCTTTATAATCAACCAGGGTTTGAATCATTTCAAAATCTGCTTGACCCTCTCCCGGGTTCACAATGACCTTGTATTTACTGCCAAGCTGATCCTGCTCACCTTCGATGAGTTCAATACTTTTAAATCCTTCAAGCCACTGGTCGTATTTTGATTCATCTTTGGATACTGCCCAGGCTTCTTTCGCAGATTTATTGACGGTTATTTCTGCACCATAATTGATTGTCGGCTTGATCAATCCAACCAGGAAAAAGAGAACAATAAGCGCAACAACAAAGAAGAAGATATATTTAAGGACTTTCATTTTATTTGATTTTTAATTAAAATAAAACACAGATGTCTTTAAAGATAAGGATTAATTCATACAAGATTGCTAATTGAATACAGACTACCAAAATGCCCTGAATGACATAAGAAGTGTTCTTTGCAGCAATTGTTTTTCGATTTCATACCACTCCGGAATCCCGTCAGTATCATCCAGGTCAGCAAGATAAAACTCCCTCGAAAATGTATTTGTATTATTGAGAACATTGATGACTGAACAACTTAATTCTATTTGAAATGGAAGTCTTTTGATCTCAGGATGATAACTTATCCCAAGGTCAATCCTGTGATAGTCTTTCAACCTGGATTGATTCAAGTCTTCATAAACCAGGAAATAATAATCATCGTCTTCAGGCTGATCTATATAGCTGGGCTCACTGAATGGCAGCCCTGTTTTGTAATGATAACTTGCAAGGAAGGTCAGGTCTTTAAATCTCCAATTATTAAGAATACTGAAGGTATGCATCTGGTCATTGCTTGCAGGGAAAGGGTCTTCTTCTATATCATCAAATATATACGCCCCCTTACTGAGAGAATATTTGATCCAACTTGTATTTAAAGGAAAGGACTTCTTTACCAAAACATCAATTCCCCTGGACGAAGCATTACCATAATAAAAATCATCCTCCAGCTCAATGCCTGATTGTAAAAATGATGCAAGCGTCGTCAATCCTTCGATTTTGTTATAGTAGGCTTCCATATCCACCATCCAGCCTTTTCTCTGGAAGATTACGCCTGCCGAGATTTTTTTCGATTCAATAAATGTATTATCGAGTTCTTCATTATCTATGATCCAGACATTGGTATTCAGACCAAGGTCATTATCACCGAAGTCTTTCAACTGGCTAATATATTGTTGAAAAATTCCAGTTGCTACCTTTAACTTGAAAAAAGGAGATAGTGCAAATTGTGCATTCAATCGTGGTGATATAACAAGTGAATTTGCCTGGTCAAATCGAATAAGCTTGATCCCGCCATCTATACTTAGACTTTTATTATTGAATTTAAAATTTGAATAAGTATTCCAGAAATCGGCAGTGATATTTGAAACGTCTTCCAGCTCCGGTTCAAAATCATTCATGCTGAGGAATGAAAAACCAACTTTCTTTTTGTTTCGGTTTACACCAACAGTCGCATTGAATTCCTGATTTATTTGCCATTCATTTTCCAGGTAAAGTGTTTGGTCAGAGATTCCATTTGTTATGTTGTTTTCTTCCACAAGTTCATCTCCAAATTCAATGATACTATTCCCATAGTTGTTGTCATAGTCTGAATAACTATACCCTGCCCTTATCTCTCCTCGTTCATTGTATTTCAATCGTACGGCTCCATGGAAGGCAGAAGAATTATAACTCAGGATATCATTGGTATACAACCTGTCATCGATTAATTGTGTGCTGTAGCTAAAATCATTTTTACTTTTAAAATAGCTTGCTTCCAAAGAGACAGAGGAATGCGGATTATAAATAAGCTTGGAATTGATATCGTAATAATCAAGATTTTGCTGGGCGGCCAAATCACCCAGTTCAACCTCTTCCTTTTCATCATCTATTTTCGAATTCTGAAACACCTTGGAAGTATACCTTACCAGTGTCGGAGAATCAAATAAAGCATTTATTGTCTTTCGCCCGGCTGCCAAAACACTTAATTTATTTTCAATTAATGGGAATTCGATATATCCATGAGCTTCTGACAAGGTGGTTCCGAATCCGCCATGTATTTTGTCGGTTACAGAATCTGTGAGTGAAATATCAACAACTCCTCCCACCCGGTTATCATACTTCGAATTAAAGACTCCTTTATAGACATTCACTTCACCGATAACAAATGGATTCAAGGCCGAAATCATACCAAATACATGTCCGGGTTCATACAGGACTGCATCTTCCCAGATTATTAGATTCTGATCTGGTGTACTTCCCCGAATATTCAGATTGGACGCACTCTCATCTGAGCTCGATATACCTGGCAGCAGTTGAATTGATTTTAACACATCTCCTTCAAGGAAAGTACTTCGATCCAATAACAGACCATAGTCCAAATCCAGGGAACTGTACTCCTGCCCTTCCGATATCCCGTCAAGTATATAAGATTTGACTATGATTTCTTCGCTAAATAATCCTTCATCGAGTTCAAGATAAATATCCAGGCAATCATCCTGGTTGATTTCTACAACCGGAATTTCCAGCTCTTTGTAGCCTATATGACTAATGCTTATTTTTTGGTTCTTATAGGCATCAAAGGTCCATTCAAAGCCCCCGTCATCCTCGGAATAAACACCTTGATTCATTGTGGCGAGGAATATATTTACATAAGGTATCCCGGCTTTGGATTCTTTATCCCGAACCGTTCCGCAGAACGTATATTTTCCGGGCTTACTACTGAATAAGATTACCGTATTATCAACGAGGCGATATTCGATTGGAAAATTGAAAAACAACCCGGGTAACATTGTATCCCGATCTCTCAAGTCAATCTGACCTGTAAACCGGAATTCCCCGATCAGATCAGGATCAAAATTAAAAACCAGTTCAGACTGACTTTCAATATAATCGATTACATCAAACAGGTTTTCACTATTGAATTCTTTTACAGACTGACTGGTTCCGGCTGACTGCAAGAATGAAAGAAAGAAAATAATCCAGAGTACTTTCCGGCTATACCAGCTTTTATTCATGGATGTGAAAACTATTTTTAGAGAAAGATATACAGATTCTATTCAATCTTAGAAACTTCAACAATACGCTTTGTTTCGTCCAGTTGATATTCCAGTTTCATGGGTTGACAAATTGAACTCAAAGCCGCATCAAGGTCATCATGTTTAAATACTCCATTAAAGGTCTTGTCCAATTCAGGCAAACGGATCTTAATATTGTATTGCCTCTCCAACTCTCTGAAAACCTCGTTGATATCTTCTTGGTAAAAACGTGAAAGACCTTCTTTCCATTGTGGCTGTATGTGTTCTATTAAATTCTTTTCTTTCATTTCTCCTTTCACCACAGATATTGATTCTCCGGGTTCCAGAATACCTGACTGATTATTAAAACGTACAGCTACAGAACCCTCGTAACATTCTACATTCAATTGACGCCCTCGAGAGCGAACATTAAACGATGTACCCAAAACCTCAACATTTCCATTTTCAGTAGAAACTATAAACGGAACTCCCTTCTTTACCTTGAATAAGGCTTCCCCGCTTAGTACGATATTTCTTGACGAATCATATTTTCTTTTATTGTAACGGATCTCTGATCCATCGTTGATTAGAATTTCAGAATCATCAGGCAGAACATATTCTATATTTGAAGCAAATGGAGCTGAAACTATTTCAGCAGAATTCAAAAAGTAATTTCCAGCAAAAATTATCACAGCAATTGAAGCGGCCAGGCCGGTCCACCATTTTAAACCCAGTTTCCTTGTTTTTCTCTCAGGACTAAGTTTGTTTTTCCTGAGTTTTGCATATTGTTCTTCAACATCAAACCCGGGTACTGCAAAATCATCAGTCACCTTCCTGATCTTTTCAAGTGCATCAAGATCACCGCTTTCCTTTAATGAACTCAGTTCATCCTTGGTTAACTCACCCGACAGCCACCTGGCATACAATGTGTCTTTTTCTTTTTCCATTGGTATTTGACCCCTTCTTCCAAATTTAAAAGGGGGAACTATTGCTTTGTATATTAAACAGTCAAACCTCTCTTTACCCTATATTTTTGGATGAATTTTTTTCAAGCTTGATAATGCCACATGCATTCTTTTCTCGACAGCCTTCACACTTATTTCCAGTATTTCTGCAATTTCCCGGTATGTTTTCCTGTCAATTCTATTCATTAAAAATACGACTCTCTGCTTTTCCGGAAGATCTGAAATAGCCTGTGTCAATCTCTCTTTGAATTCCTTTCCCTCGAGTATAAACTGGGGCGACTGTTCATAACTATCACTTTTCTGTCTTTGCTCAAATTTTAAAACGACCTTTTGGTGTGCGACCTGGTTCAGGAATAAATTATTCATGACGACATACAGGTAGGACCTTGCCTTTTCGTACAAGACTTTTGCGCAATTCTCCCAAAGTTTTCCAAAAGCTTCCTGAACAAGGTCTTCCGCCATTTCAAGATTTCCGGATTTATAATACATGAAATTCCTCAACTCCTGAGAATGCGCAAGGAAAATACTTTTAAAATGATTCTCTTGACAGAGGCTTTTAGACATTCGTTCTCTGATTTAAACAGCTACAAACTTAAAAATTTTGAATGCAAGACATGACTTAAAAATTACCCAATTACACATCGTGACCTGCATATTCAAAATATTCTTCCAAAAAAAAGAAAATACAGGTAGGGTAAAAGTGATATCTCTTGTTTCATATTAAAATTTATCAATAATACAGACTTGCAACTATAAGTAAAAGATCTACAATTCCAATTCAGAGTATTTAACAAATTAAAATTTTACTGTGAATCAATCATGTAAAATGAAATTATTAAACAATATGAAAAAATACCAGTTATTCAGATCTATCAGCTTGTTGTGCCTGATTACGCCATTGCTAATCATCGCTTATAAATGGACAAAAACCCCCAATACATTTCAACATTTGTACCCGGGTCATATTTATACTGTGACCTATGAATTTGACTTATCAAAGCTTGATAAAGATGTCTTTGTAAAAGCATTTCTGCCCCGGTCAAATGAACGCCAGGACATTAAAGATCAAACCTTGCATGGCAATTCATATTCTTTTTCAAAGGAAACCAATGAATTTGGTGACCGTGGCATATGGAAGGTAAAAGATACGCGGGATATCATTATCAGTCATCAGTTCAAAGTAGAATCGCAATCGCTCAAATATGAATTACCCGATAGTATGTCATATGAATTCCATTATCCTTCTGATATCAAACAATATCTGCAGCCATCTGATTTCATACAATCGGATCATCATTTGATCGATTCGATAGCAAAACAATTGAAAGGGACCGAATTGCGATCCACCCTCAATTCTAATTTTGAGTTTGTTAAACAAATAACCAATTCTCATACGGGTATACTTACCGATGCTATAACAGTTCTTGAACGGCAAAGAGCTTCCTGCAATGGCAAAAGCAGGTTGTTTGTTGCTTTGTGCAGGGCTCAGGGCATCCCTGCCAAACTTGTCGGCGGCATAATCCTGGAAGAATCCAGGAAAAGGACTTCCCATTTATGGGCAGAAGTATTTTACCAGAATGAATGGATCCCCTTTGATATTCTGAATGAGCACTTTGCCGAGTTACCATCCAACTACCTTGAATTATATACCGGTGACCATTTCCTGATCACTCATAGCAAGGATATTTCTTTTGACTACCAGTTCCTGATTGATCATAATTATTCATCAGCGATAGCTGAGGCAAATAGTTACCCATTATGGAATCTTGTAAACAGGTCGAATCTTCCAATCAGGTTATGGAGGGGCTTGCTTATTTTACCTGTTGCGGGATTGGTCATTGCTATATTTCGCAATGTCATAGGATTCAAAACCTTCGGAATATTTCTTCCTGCGCTTATTGGTCTGGCCCTGGTCAATCATCACTTGTGGTGGGGTTTATTTGCAATGGGAATAGTCATCCTGGCTGTTGTCCTTGTTCATTATCCGCTTGAGAAAATCGGTATGATGCATATTCCAAAAGTCATGATCATGATGATAATCGTCATATTATCCATTATTGGTTTAAGCATCATCGGAGTTCAAAATGACTGGCAGAAATTAGGGACTACGATACTACTACCAATTATAATCCTGTCCATTACCGCCGAAAGATTTGCCAAAACACTTGTAGAAGAACATCCTGGCGATGCATTCAGAATCCTTGGTAACACCATGCTCCTGGCAATGATTTGCTATCCTTTATTTCAAGCAGAAATATTAATTGGGATCCTGCTGACTTATCCTGAAGTATATTTTTTGATCATTGGCGTGCTGCTCCTGTTGGGACGCTGGATAGGAATGAGATTATCTGAATTCAACCGGTTTGCATTGATTGTCAAAGCTCACTGATCCAGGAAAAATTGATTTACGAAATACAAAATTCAAATCATGTTCAGAAATTTAAAAACCACAAAGCCGGTAAGTCCAATCCTCGGCATCAATGAGCGTAATGTCTCTTTGATCTATCCACACAATAGTAGAAAAC
>JABDPK010000247.1 GCA_013042795.1 Saprospiraceae bacterium
TAATGCCCCATTTGAATTTATTGTCAATCACCAGGAGAAAGACAGGAAGCGATTCAGCGAATTTAAACATAGAACTTTTCAGTATACAGATACATTATATTTCCTTGAATTTCTACAATGGTATTATACACAATATGAAAGCCTGGAGGATGCATTTGTTGGCCACCAGGATATGAAATCGACACTGAGTACGTTTCATAACCAGTTTTTTCACCTGGAAAATGCACCAACAAGGACAAGAAAGCATGTTTCTACACCAGCAAGGAATTCAAGTTGCAAAAGATTAAATATGTTTCTGCGATGGATGGTAAGATCTGATGGACATGGAGTTGATTTTGGCCTATGGAAAAAAATCCCAACTTCCATGCTGATGATTCCACTTGATGTTCACGTAGAACGCGTGGCAAGACAACTTGGACTATTGGAGCGCAAACAAAGAGATTGGAAAGCCGTGGAAGAATTAACGGCTAATCTAAGAAAGTTTGATCCGGCAGATCCGGTTAAATATGATTTTGCACTCTATGGCATGGGTGTTTTGGGAGAATTATAAAAGATTCCTGAACCTGATGGAAGTTATTTTCCTTGAAGGCTTCTCCCCTTCCAGGTGAACAAACAGACGTAAACCCTTTTCCTCAGTGTTATATACTTTGGCAATAAAATAGCTGTTTCCTGCTTCATCAGCCTCTCCCCTGTGAATAAGCTCCCATCGATCAGGATTCAATTTATCCAGTTCTGCCTTAAGGATATTAATCGCTTTCTTTTTGCTGGCTACTTGCTTCTTCCTGTTAATTTGGATATCAACTTCATTTTCCATCATCAGGTAAATATTATCAAAATCACTCTTTTGCAAAAAATCAAAAGCATTCTGTGCGTGAATATTGATAGTTAATACACACAGCAATATAAGTGTCCCCAGTATTTTAATTTGATTTTTCATATTACTTAAAGAACGAATTCCTCAAACTTAAGGTTTTACTGCTTGTGATAAAATTATGTTAATACCAAATGTATAACTTTGTTGCATGAGTAAAAAAGCATTCCTGATTATATTGGACGGCTGGGGACATGGACCCGATCCTGTCGTCAGTGCTATTGCCCAGGCAAATACCCCATTTATAGATCACCTATACGAAAATTATCCAAATGCAGAACTGGTTACATATGGTAGCGAAGTCGGTTTGCCGGAAGGCCAAATGGGAAATTCAGAAGTTGGTCATCTGAATATTGGTGCAGGACGGATCGTTTACCAGGAACTTGCAAGGATTAATAAAGAAATTCAAGAAAATATTCTTAAAGATCAGGGAACAATAGAAGATATGGCAGAATATGCCATTCGAAACAATAAACCGGTACACTTACTGGGTCTTCTCTCTGATGGTGGTGTTCACTCTCATATTAATCATACCATTTACCTTGCGAATATGCTTACTTCGAAAGGCATACAGGTTTATATACATGCCTTTTTGGATGGCAGGGACACCGACCCCAATGGCGGGGCCGAATATATAAGTCAACTGCTGGAACAAACAGATAATGAACTATGTAAATTAAGTACCATTGTCGGGAGATATTATGCAATGGACAGGGATAAGCGATGGGAAAGAATCAAAAAAGCCTATGATCTGCTTGTTAATGGCATAGGTGAAGCAAGCAATGATCCGGTCAAGGCAGTTAAAAGTTATTACGCAAAGGAAATTACCGATGAATTCATGGAACCTATCCGAATTGACCATGGACATGAAGGCCTGATAAAAGATGGAGACGTCGTCTTTTTTACAAATTTCAGAACAGACAGACCCCGGCAATTGACAGAAGTACTTACACAGTCAGACAATCATGAATTTAACATGCACCGGCTTGATACCTACTATGTGACAATGACATCATATGATGATGAGTTTTCCGGTCTGCATATAGTATTTACAAAAGATAATATTGTAAATACAATTGGTGAAATAATAGCAAATGAAGGATTGACCCAGCTAAGGATCGCTGAAACTGAAAAATATCCACATGTCACTTTTTTCTTTTCTGGTGGAGAAGAAAAAACTTTCGAGAATGAAAGCAGGATCCTGGTGAACTCTCCAAAAGTGCCGACCTATGATTTACAGCCTGAAATGAGTGCTTATGAAATCACCAGTGCTGTACAAAAATTTATAAAGTCTGATCAACCTGATTTTATAATTCTCAATTATGCGAATGCAGATATGGTAGGGCATACCGGTGTTTTTAATGCGGCTATACAAGCTGCTGAAACATTGGATTCCTGTATGGAGTCCCTGATACCTTTCGCAATCGATCACAATTATCGAATTATGATAATCGCAGATCATGGAAACTCAGATTGCATGATCAATCCAGATGGGAGTCCTCATACGGCTCATACTATGAATCCTGTTCCTGTCATTGTTATTGATCCCGATAATGAGTATAAAACAGTTAAAAATGGCAAACTGGCAGATATTGCGCCTACCATACTAAGTTTTATGAATATTGATATACCGAAAGACATGACAGGTAATAATATTGCGCTCAAGGAATAGTTGAATATTTTGTTTTGGATTATAAAACATTAATAAAATAATAACTAGGCATTTTACGTTATTTCTTGAATTTTCATTTGTTTTTTATTATATTGATATAACAAAACCATATTGTTATGTATATATTTCTTGGAGTATTAGCTTTTTTTAGTCTGGCCGTAGGGGTCACTTATATTATGCATAAAAACAATGTAGAGGCATAATCAGTTGGATTTCAAGGTAACTTGTCTAAACAATCCGGCAATATAAAATTATGTCCCAGCTGTTTTTTTATTGTCATATAGGTCTTAAAATTCTTCGATCAGGATTCCCATTTTACCCATTTGGGCATCTTTAATCGCTGTAAGGATTTCTGTTGTAGAATTCATTACAAAAGGACCATATGAAACTACTTCCTCATTAATTGGCTGTCCAGCTAAAAGTAACAGGCGTGATATTTTCGAAGCAGTTAATTTTATAACCGTTCCTTCGTTATTGAAGTGAACCAGGGATTTATTGTCATTTACTGAAGTCCCGTTGAGTTCAATTTGTCCATCCAGACTGTAGATACAGCAATTCATGTACTCGGGAACTTCTATCTCCACAGTTTCATCTGGTTTCAAGTCAATATTAAGGATTAATAAATCCTGTTTGGCTTTAACAGGCCCTTCAAGTTCCATGAACTCCCCACAGATAACAGAATATTGGGATTGTTGCCCTTCAAAGTGCTTTCCTGGTATGTGCCTATTCTGAAGAGGTATATATATCGCCTTATCCATTTTAAATTGAGATGGCGTATTCACCCAGAATTGTATGATCT
>JABDPK010000251.1 GCA_013042795.1 Saprospiraceae bacterium
CGATCACGGTAGGCTGTTGTTCCCAGACCGGTTTTAAACAACTGGTGGTAGGGATTATACATGTCATCAGCACCAGTTGATTTGATTTTGGATTTACATCTCAGATAGGAAGTCATGCTTTTATTGTTGGGGTCGTCATTCATATCCCCCATAACAATGATTTTGGCTGTGGGATTTTCCAGGAGCAGGGAATCAATCAGAAGTCGATTTACTTTGGCCGCTTCATTCCTGAAAGGAGAAGTTCGTTTTTCACCACCACTCCTGGAAGGCCAGTGATTCACTGTCACAATAATTTCTTCTCCTTCAAGAGAACCTTTGACCCATAGTATATCACGGGTCGGCCTGGTGCCTCCAATCGGCCTAAGATCAACTTTTTGTAAACCCCATTCATCGGGTGTGAAGACATCCTTATCATATATCAAGCCGACGTCTATTCCCCTCCGATCTCTGGAATTAAGATGGACATAATCATAGTTCCTGCTCCGTAATAAAGGATGCTTGACGAGGTCCATTAGAACCGTGTCATTTTCAATTTCTGATACGCCAAGTACTGAAATGCCTTGTTTACATAAATCAAGGCCCAATTGCGAAATGACAGATGCCAGGTTGGCAATCTTATCCTTATATTTTTCAGTTGTCCAGACCTTGTCTCCTTTAGGAAGGAATTCCTCATCCCTGATGATCGTATTGTCAGTAGTGTCAAACAGGTTTTCTACGTTATAGAACCCCACTGCATAAGCCTGGTACTGTTTGTCTTGTGCGTCGGTTTTAAGGCTTGGTAGCAGCATTAATAGTAATAAAAAAGCTAGTTTTGACATCAGGGATATTTGTGTTGGTTTAATATTTATAAAGTTCATATATAATCTTCAACAATATAAATTAATTTAAATTTGCTCTACATATTTAATACATATGAAATATCAATGGTTTCCGCTTTTTCTTTTTTTGCTTTTATTTAATACTTCATCACTTAGTGGACAATCATTCAGTGGACGGATTCTTGACCAGGATACAGGAAACCCTTTAACAAATGTTGAAGTAAATATTTCTGACCAGGCCATCCTGACAGATGTTAACGGACGATTTAGCATTACAAATGACTTTCCTGCCAATATTGTATTGTCTATTAACCATGAAGGATATAATCAATACAATCTGGAGATTGAGAATAGTGATAAAGAGGACTTGTCATTAGGTATAATATTTTTAAAAACAAGCAATGCTGCGGTATCATCTGAATTTGATGATAATGCTATTCTTGATGAGCGAAGGCTCCAGATGCTGAGTGATGACAATGAAGTCTCAAGTCTCCTGTCTGCTGCCTGGGATCCATTTGGATCGCTGGCTGATTATAATTTCAGCGTTACGAGATTTAATCCTCGGGGGCTGGCACAGAATCATTCATTGATCTATTTGAATAATCTACCTTTCAATAATCTGAGTAACGGAAGCTTTTTCTGGAGTTTATGGGGTGGATTGAATGATATGTTCAGAAACCGATATGCACAACATGGTCTAAATACCACAGATTATTCTGTCGGAGGGATGGCTGGAGCCATGGATATTGATTTAAGGGCATCAAGCCAATGGAAACAAACCCGCTTTACTTATAGCCTGTCAAACAGGTCTTATCAGCACAGAGCCATGCTGACTCATTCCAGCGGCCTCAATAAAAGCGGATGGTCTTATGCCCTAAGTGTTTCACGACGATGGGGCAATGAAGGCTATGTTGCTGGTACGCATTATGACGCTTACTCGTATTTTGCTTCGGTAGACAAGAAAATTAATGATCAGCATACTTTGAATGCTGTGTTATTTGCAGCACCTACTGTACGTGGACGGGGTTCTGCGAGTACACAGGAGATGTACGATCTGACGGATGACAACTTTTACAATCCTAACTGGGGATTGCAGGGTGGAGAAGTCAGAAACTCAAGGGAATACAGATCTCACCAGCCGGTATTCATGCTCAGGCATGATTTTACTTTGAGTGATAATACAAAAATCGTTACTTCAGCAGGTATTCAGACCGGTAAGTTTGGATCGACCAGGCTGGACTGGCTGGAGGGAGCAGATCCCAGGCCGGACTATTACAGAAATCTTCCATATGCTAATAAGGATAATCCGGCTGCAGCAGAGGTCATCGCTGATGCCATCGCAAATGATGAGCTGGCCAGGCAAATTGATTTTGATGAATTGATAAGGATTAATCAACAAAGGCAATACCTTGTTATAGACCCTACTGGAAATTCTGCTAATAATTATTATGAAAACATTTCAGCTTATGTGATTGAAGAGCAGCGATATGATAATGATAAACTTGCATTTCAATCTCACCTGAATCATAAAGTCAATGATCGCATCACTTTTAATAGTGGGATACAATTCATCTATGACAGGAACCATCAATACAGAGTTCTTGCAGACCTGCTAGGTGGGAGCTACTATCTTGATATAGATGATTTTGCATTAAGGGATTTTCCGGATGATTACAACATTATACAGAATGATCTGTCACGGCCTAACAGGTTATTGACTGAAGGCGATATTTATGGATACAATCATTATATCCATAATCAGAATGTCAATGCATGGTCGAGTGTAAATGTGGTTTTACCCAAAGTCGATTTGAATTTTGCGGCTTCTATACAGAATACAAGATTCTGGCGTGAAGGCCTGGTGCAGAATGGAAAATTCCCTGATAATTCGCTTGGTGATTCCGAAACAGAATCTCATCTGCATGGATTGCTGAAAGCCGGAATGACCTATAAGATCAACGGAAGAAATTATGTATACCTGAATACCAGTTATATGAGTCGGGCTCCATACAGCCGATATGCATTTTTATCGCCGCAGATCAGAAATGATATCATTCCGGGGCTTACTACAGAGAAAATTTATGGCGGAGAAATTGGTTATGTACTTCGTCATCCGCGAATCAATGCCAGGTTGACCGGGTTCTATTTTAATTCAGCTGACGGAATCAATTCTGTGTCTTTCTATCATGATGAAGAAAGGAGTTTTGTCAACTACTCAATTACGAATATTGACAAAATTAATTATGGTCTCGAATTTGGAGTAGATTTCAAACTTTCACAGGTAATGAACCTGGGAATTGCCAGTGCATTGGGAGAATATTATTATAACTCGAGGCAAAATGTAACGATCACCCAGGATAACAATGCAGATGTACTTGTTGAAGACAGGACCGTATATCTTGAAGGATACAATATCAGCGGGGTGCCGCAGATTGCACATACAGTGAAACTGGAATACAGAAGTCCCAATTACTGGAGTGTTTCAATCAATGCCAATTATTTTGATGATATTTTTATCGACCCCAGCCCGGACAGAAGAACATCTGCAGCTGTAGATGGTATTCTCAAAGATGAACAACCTGATCTATGGAATGATGTTTTGGGTCAGGAGAAGTTTGATTCCGGGTTCACAGTGGACTTATTTATCAGGAAGTCTTTTCGCTTTTCTGATAACTTCCTGTACCTCAGTGCAGGTATTAATAACGTATTGGACAATACAGATTTTAAAAGAGGTGGTTACGAACAGCTGAGATTTGATTTTGAAGGAAAAGATACAGAGCGTTTTGCACCCAGATATTTTTATGCATATGGCAGAACCTATTTCCTGAGTATAGGGTATAGGTTGTAAATAAACAATATAGACAATGAGCAGAATATATTTATTTATTGGATTAATCATTGGGCTTGGTTTGACTTTATCATCTTGCGTTGACAGGGAGTTTGATGAACCACCTTTGAATGGAGAAGATCCTGCGATTGATGCATCAGAGATCATTACTGTAGCAGATATCCTTGAAATTTGGGAACCTGGTCAATTCGTTGAAATCGGAATGGAAAAATACCTAGAAGCGATCGTTGTTGCTGATGACAGGTCAGGAAACTTTTTCAGATCACTGGTGGTCCAGGACGAAACCGGGGGGTTGACAGTATTGCTTGACGATGTAGAATTATGGAACAAATATTTTGTAGGTAAGAAGATTTATATTGATCTGACACAATTATGGATTTCTGACTATAATGGTCTTCCACAAATCGGATTTACACCTTTCGATGATGAAGGTTTCATGTCCCTTGGGCGTGTACCCGCAGTATTGATTAATGAAATTGTCATTAGCGGAAGTTTTAACCATGTGGTCGAGCCATCTGTCAGAAGCATTGATGATCTGTCAGGAAGTGACTTGAATACCCTTATTAAACTGGATGATGTTCAGTTTGTATCAGGAATAATTGATGAGACCTATGCAGATGCTGTTAACCTTATTTCCCTGAACCAGGTTCTTGAAGACTGCTCTGGCAATAAAATTATAGTAAGAACAAGTGGGTATTCTGATTTTGCTTCACTGGATATACCTGACGGGAAGGGAAGCCTCGTAGCGATATACAGTGTATTTGGAAGCGATAAACAACTTCTGATCAGAGATGTCAATGAAGTCATGCTGACAGGAGACAGATGTAATATAAATACTGGAATCGAAATTGATCCTGAAGATATTATTTCAGTCTCTGATATGATGCAAAATTACAGTCCCGGGATTGAGGTTCCTCTTAATATGGACAAATATCTTGAAGCCAAAGTCATCTCAGATGATGAAGCTGGTAATTTCTATAAAAGTCTTGTCGTGCAGGATGAAACCGGAGGTATAGCACTCCTGGTTGATGCATTTGATTTGTATCAAAACTATCCTCCCGGACAACCTGTTTATATCAGTCTCAAGGACCTCTGTATTTCAGATTATAATGGCTTACCTCAATTATGTTATACGAACTCAACATCGAACGTAAAGAGAATTCCGGAAACAGAAGTTTCTAATGTGATCATCGCTTTTGGAAATGCTACAGCAGTCACACCGGAGAATTTGTCACTTGGAAACATAAGTCTTACCAAACTGAATACACTTGTAAGATTGAATGATGTACAATTTGTACCGGGTTCAGCCAATATGAGCTATGCCGATTCTGAAAACCAGTTTTCTGTGAATCATACTATAGAGGATTGTGATGGAAATGAGATTGTATTGCGCACAAGCGGTTTTGCTGATTTTGCAGATCGGTTAACACCTACAGGTAATGGAACGGTGACTGCAGTATTGCAGATATTTTCAGGAACGATGCAATTATACCTGAGAGATGAAAATGATGTTTCGATGAGCGGCGCAAGATGCGGTGATACAGGAGGAGAAACCGGCATTAACGAAGGCTTTGAATCACTAAATGATTTTGATCCCATATTTCTTTCCGGATGGACCAATGTAGCTACTAAAGGAGACAGGATATGGGTCAAAAGATCTTTTGATGGAAATGGTTTTGCTGAAACTGAAGCATACCAGGATTCAAATCCTGAGACAGATACATGGCTGGTTACACCTGAGATAAATACTTCCGAAACACCATCTTTGAGTTTCAGGACGTCCATGGCATTTTATCAGCATGAAGGATTAACTGTGATGGTTTCAACAAATTTCACAGGGGATGTAGAAGCAGCGAATTGGGATCTATTGCCAGTAACAATTGCAACCAATGCAGACGGTAATTACAACTGGGTGGATTCAGGTATCGTTGATCTGTCTTCTTATGGATCCAATGTTCATGTGGCATTCAGGTACCAGGGTACCTCAGCAAGCAATACGACTAAAATGCGTATTGACGATGTTGTTGTTGAATAATGACAAAAGAAATAAAGTCCGGATCAGAATATTTTAAATTCAAGCATTTCAGTCTAAGAAATTCCAATGCAGCATTTAAGGTAAACACGGATGGGGTCTTGTTAGCTGCATGGACAACATTGGAAAAGGGTAAATCCTGCCTTGATATTGGGACCGGTTCTGGTGTCATAGCTTTAATCCTAAGTCACAGGTATCCCACGATTAATTTTTCAGCTATAGATATTGATCCCACAAGTTATAATGAAGCGATTTATAATTTCAGACTAAACCAGAAGCCAATTAAATGTCTCCTGGATGATTTTAAGTCTTTCAGACCAAAGATGAAGTATGATCATTTTGTATCAAATCCTCCATATTTCAAGTCATCAACTTTGCCATCCTCAGAAAAAAAGCAAGTGTCCAAACACCAGGGAATTCTGGATATGAAAAACCTGTGGTCTGGGGTTTCAT
>JABDPK010000072.1 GCA_013042795.1 Saprospiraceae bacterium
AGTTTCACCTAGACCATATCCAGAAAACTAAAATTGTCGCTACAGTCGGTCCCGCCAGTTGTAATGCCAGTAATTTGCTTGCTCTCATCAAAGCAGGCGTTGATATATTCAGACTGAATTTCTCTCATGGAACTCATGAAGACCATCTTCAGGTTATTGAACGCATTAACAACCTCATAGAAAAATATGACGTGCCTGTTGGGATACTTGCCGATCTGCAGGGACCAAAACTCAGGGTAGGTAAAATCGAAAGAGGAACCCTTGAGTTGATCAAAGGTGACGTACTTACGTTTGTGAATGAACCCTGCATAGGGAATCGCGAAAAGATATATATGAGTTATGAGAGTTTCGCACGTGATGTCAACGAAGGAGAACGCGTCCTGGTTGATGATGGAAAACTTGTACTGGAAATTATAAGTACAAATAAAAAGGATGAGGTCAAGCTAAAGGTCCTGCATGGCACAAGCATCTCATCCAACAAAGGCGTAAACCTGCCGGATACCCATGTTTCTCTTCCTTCATTAACGGAAAAGGACAAAAAAGACCTTGAATTTATTCTGACACAACCGGTGAACTGGATTGCTCTTTCTTTTGTCAGAAAGGCTGAAGATATCATAGCACTCAAGCAAGAAATACGTAATTCATCACATTTTGCAAAGGTGATTGCCAAAATTGAGAAACCCGAAGCCGTCAAAAAGATCAAATCCATTATCAAGGCTTCAGACGCTGTAATGGTTGCCAGGGGTGACCTTGGTGTCGAAATTCCAATGGAAAAATTACCAGGAATTCAAAAAGACATTGTCAGACGATGCCTTCACAGGGGTAAACCAGTGATAGTAGCCACACAGATGATGGAAAGTATGATAACCAATCCATCTCCTACAAGAGCTGAAATAACCGATGTAGCCAATGCTGTATTGGATGGTGCAGATGCTGTGATGCTAAGTGGTGAAACCTCAATCGGTGAACACCCTGTTATGGTTGTCCAGGCCATGAACAAGATAATTGCTGAAGCAGAAAAGAACTATGAACTTCTGGGAAAAAGGCCAAAAGTATCACGAGAATCACTGACTTTTTATTCCGATACAATATGTATTACGGCAGCAAAAATGGCTGAAGACATTAAAGCTGAAGCCATCCTGGGAATTACTGTTTCCGGGCACACAGCCTTTAAAGTGTCCAGTTACAGGCCTAAGTCAAATATTTATATCTTTTCCTCAGTCAGACCAATGCTGGGTACAATGAATTTGGTATGGGGCGTCAAACCTTTCTTTTACGATAAATTCACATCTACAGACGAAACAATTGAAGACCTGATTGAAATTTTAAAGGAAAAAAATGTGTTAAAAGAAGGTCAGGTTGTCATTAATACCGCATCTATGCCGTTACATAAGCGTTTCAGAACAAATACACTTAAAATAACTGTTGTAGAATAGGTACAATTTTCTAAACGACAAGGATAGTACATGAGATTTTTCATAATTCTGGTTTTTACAATGGCCTTCTTTCCTTCGATCACGGATGCTCAGGCTGGTATTTATTCCGAAACAGATATTGATTATCAATCATTATTCTTTGATGCCGAACTGGCAAAACAACAAGGCAAAACTGAAGATCAAATAGACTTCCTCCGTGAAATGCTTAAAAGAAAAAAAGATGATCACGCCGTCTATTTTGAGTTGGCAAAAGCTTATCAAATCATTGACAATAACGAATTGGCTCAAAAAAATATAGAAAAAGCCATTGACTTAAATCCTTCAAATGAATGGTACCTGCTCATTGGAGCTCAAATTCTTGAAAAAGGCAAACAGTATAATAAGGCCACAAGTTATTATCAAAGCTTGCTTCAGATCAATCCTAAAAATCTGGCTATTTACCACCAGCTTGCTTTGACTCAGCTCAACAATAAAAAACCGACTGAAGCGGCAGCAACCCTGGAAAACTGTATTGTCCGTAATGGAATTGATGAGGATACGGCCAGGCGTTTATTTGATATATACCGTAATTCCAACAGGAAAGATCAAGCCAGGAACACACTTGAACGATTATGTGAATCTTCACCGGATAACACAAGGTATATGAATAACCTTGCGGGATTCCTGAATGATATTGGTGAAACAAAAGAAGCTGAAAAAATCTATCATCAAGTCCTTGAACTTGATCCAAGCAATGGCCCGGCAAGTATGGCACTGGTCAAAGAAAAAACTGTGAAATCAAAAGCTGGAGATTATCTCAGTTCACTTATTCCGGTGATGCAAAACATGAATATTCCCCTGGACAATAAGATTAAGGAATTGATGCCTTACATTTCCACGATGTCAAAAAATGGAGCCGAAACACCTGCACTGATTGAAATATCGGAATTGCTGGTTGATGCCTATCCTGCAGATGCCAAAGTATATGCAATCCAGGGTGATGTTGCATTCTATACAGGTAATTATATCGGTGCTGAAAAGGCTTATGAAAAGTCAATTTCAATAAATGATCGCCAATATATTCTTTGGGATCAATGGATGGTGAGCCTCTGGGAAAGGGAAGACTATCAAAAGCTTGAAAAAGTATCATTTGATGCCGTAGACTTATTTCCAAATGAAGCAAGTGCCTATATCATAAGAAGCCTTTGTCTTGAAAAGACAGGAAATATAGATGAGTCCATGGAATATGCAGATGAAGCTAATTTCATAGCTGCCAATAGTCAACGATTTAAATTTCCCCTGGTCATTCTGAACACCTGGCTCAAAAGAAATGATCTCAGTAAAGATGAAATCAAAGATGCTTTGTCCAGGATCAAATTAAATGATATTCAGAGTCATATTTACATGGAGCTACTGGGTGATCTTAATAATATCACAGGTAACAAGGAAGTAGCCCGTAAAATGTGGGAAAAAGCAGTTGAACTTGGTGCTGATCCTGATCGGATCCACCGAAAAACAGGGGCGTAATGTTCTTACATACCAGAATTTCCCGGTTCCCTATCCTATTTCTGGTGGTCTTATCAGTTATTTCAATAAGCCTTTCCTGTAAGACTAAGCAAAATTTAATTTCAAGCGACATTAAACTGAGTAAAGACAGTATTGTATCCGGATTTTTGAATCCAATCGATTTTGAATGGTTTAATGCCAAAGCAAAAGTAATTTTTGATGATGGCTCTTCAAGACAGAAAGCAAATGTCTATATCAGGTATAAAAGGGATAGTATGATCTGGATGGTTGTGAAAAAACTAGGTGTAGAAGCGGCACGTATTCAGATCAGTCCTGATTCAGTAACCATAATTAACCGGCTCAACAAAGAATATGAACAGGCTTCTGTAGAATACCTTGAACAAAGGTATGGACTGAAATCTGATTTTGAATATATTCAAAAAATGATCGCAGGAATACCCCCGGGAATTGATACTACCGATAAATGGAAAGAAGTATTATCAAATAAAGAGTTGTCCATATTTACCTACCTGCATGATCTTGAATATAATTTCAACTTCGATCTTTTTTCAGGTTACAACACGCACGGATCTTTTAGTAATGGCAAAACGATTGAAGGTAACTGGAAGTATGATGACTACAGATCGGTTACAGAAAATATCAACATTCCTTTCTTTCGTCAGTTCAATGTTAAGTTAAATGGAAATGAAAGTATAATTTTGATCATGGAATTTTCCAGCATCGATCTCGATACAGAAAAACCCATTAGATTCAATGTGCCAACACACTACAAAAAAATTGGTTAAATATTTTTTCTTCTTCCTGTCATTTATGATGATCAATGTGTCATTATGCCAGAGTACGGATATTCTTGAAAAAAATCGTTTGGCTATTACGGAAGCCCTGACAACACTGAACCATTCTTTATCCGGGAACAAAAACAATCAATCAATTGAAAAACAAAGCAAAGAAATCGACAGGTTGTTCGAAAAAAGGGATTCCATCCTTAACGAATACAAGGATGAACTCAATAAACTGAAATCATATCTTGGGGATACAACTGCTCTGAACAGGATTAAAAAAGATTCATCGATCTATTATGCATATGCTGACTTTCTTCGTCAATCACATATTGAAGATATTGCGAGGGAAAAACAAGCTGTTAATCCTTCAGAACAATGGGCCTATAAAAAATATATAAGGGATAAAATCAATCATTACTATAATATAAAATTAAAGGACTCAATATCTTTTGCCACCAAATCAAAGAAAGAATACGATCAAGCTTTTGATAAATGGCAAATGGAAATGATTACCACAGATTCTCTCCGTCTCAGCTATAACTCATTGAAACGATCAACAGCTGCCGTGAAAGTCAAAGAAACGGTGAATGCAAAGACTGAAGATGTTCCGATAAGAATAAAAAAACTCCAGCAACGTTTCGAAAAGATAAGGCGTTCTGTTATCAGTGTTTCTGGAGCAGAAGCACAGAATAGGTCCGAAAACATTTTCGAACAAAAACGGGGTTTCCATCGATGGCCTGTCACTGATCCCGAGTTAGATGTCAGGTATGGAAACCAAAAAGAAAAGGAAACCGGGCATGTTTATTTTAATCCCGGAGTTAACATACATTCAAAAGGTGATAATCTTGTAAAATCTATATTTGAAGGTACAGTCGTTGCTTTATACAATCTTGAGATTGATGACTATACTGTGATCATCAGGCATGATAATGATTATTATTCCGTGTATTCAGGTTTAAGTTTTTCAAATATGAATATTGATGATCGCGTAAGTACCCAACAAGTCATTGGATTACTGCCTTCATCAGATTCGGGATACAGTATGCATTTACAACTCTGGGAAAACAATAAATCAGTTAACCCGATTCATTGGCTTAAAAACAGGACAAGATGAGTGATCAGTGGAAAATAGGAAAAGAAAAAACCAAAGGTTTAAGAAAAAAGGTTGAACGTGCTATCCTTGTTGGTCTCATTACTAAAGATCAAACGGAATCACAATCGCAGGAATACCTTGATGAACTTGAATTTCTTGCTGAAACGGCGGGTGCAAAAACAATAAAACGTTTTGTGCAAAGATTGAAAAATCCTGACCTCAGGACCTTTGTAGGTAAAGGTAAACTTGAAGAAATCGCTGAATATATTGATACACACGACATCGACCTTGTCATTTTTGATGATGATCTGTCGGGGAAACAAACCAGTATCCTGGAAGAAGAGCTCAAGAGGAAAATCGTAGACAGGAGTACCCTGATCCTTGATATTTTCGCCAGCAGGGCCCAAACAGCCCAGGCAAAAACCCAGGTTGAATTGGCTCAAATGCAATATATGCTTCCAAGACTTCGCGGATTATGGACGCACCTTGAAAGACAACGTGGAGGAATTGGTATGCGTGGACCTGGAGAACAGGAAATTGAAACGGATAGAAGGATAGTTCGTGACAAGATCAGTTTACTCAAAAAGAAACTTGAGAAAATAGATCTTCAAAACCGGACCCAGAGAAAAAACAGGGGACAACTTATTCGCGTCTCCCTGGTGGGTTATACCAATGTCGGTAAATCCACACTGATGAATCTATTGAGCAAATCAGAAGTCTTCGCAGAAAATAAACTCTTTGCTACACTGGACACAACTGTTCGTAAAGTCGTATTTGGAAGAATGCCATTTTTGCTGTCTGACACTGTCGGATTCATAAGGAAACTTCCACACCATCTTGTTGAAAGCTTCAAATCAACACTTGACGAAGTTCGGGAAAGTGATATTCTGCTACATGTCGTAGATTTTGCACATCCCCAGTATGAAGATCATATCAAAACAGTTAATATGACTTTGCAGGATCTTGGAAGTCTGGAAAAACCCACCTTGATGGTCTTCAACAAACTTGATCTCTACAGGGAACGTTATTTTGACAAGCTACTCGAAAATGATGTCAAAGAAGAGATTCTTGAAGATATTCGGGATACCATGAAAAACAGGTACGAACATGACAATGTGTTTATTTCAGCAATCAATAAGGAAAATATGGCTGATCTCAGACTAAAGCTGGAAATAATGGTTCGTGAATTTTATGAGATCCGGTATCCATACCAGGTGCAGAGGTGGTAATCGAGTTTAGGAGTTTATCCTCCTTCGTCAAGACTTCGACGGATAGTGAGAGTTTAGGAGAAAATAGACACTTTTATCAAGTAGGTATCCGAACAAAAAAAGATTCAATCATTTTTTAGCCGCCGAAGCTTTAGCAAATGAGGCCAATCAGCCAATCATTATTCAGGTTCAAATCCCAGGATAATATTGAATTGTCCGAAGTTTGCAGTTTTGTCGAATCCCCATCCATAATCAAATCCGAGCAATCCAAACATTGGAAGGAAAACCCTCAAACCAAAACCAGCTGAGCGATTCAAATCAAAAGGATTGAATTCTTTGAAACTGGACCATGAATTACCCCCCTGGACAAATCCGTGCACGTATATAGATGAATTCGGATTCAGGGATAACGGATAACGTAGTTCCATTGTCAACTTATCAAACACTGCAGCCCCTCCCCTGTTATTTTGTGGAAGATCCTGGACTCCATAGCCTCTCAATGAAATAATATCTTTACCGGTAATACCTACATTCTGATTGGAAAGACCATCTCCACCTACTTCAAACCTTTCGAACGGAGCGATACCAATAGCATCGTTGTAAGCACCAAGGAATCCAAATTTTATATTGGTAGCAAGTACAAGTTTATCAATAATATTGTAATACCACTCAGCATTAAACCGCCATTTATGGTATTCAAGCCATTCATATTTATTTGCGTTCTCAGCAGTCAAAATTAAATTCTCTTCTTCTGCAGTTGTCAATGGATTTCCGGGTCCTCTTTCCTTATTGGCATCTGATATAAGTGTCTCTTTTTCGAGATCAGACAGCAACCAGTAGTTATCATCCCTGAAAAGAGAATATGGAGGTGTCAATTGTATGGATAAAGAGATTCGTGATCCTCTTCTTGGAAAGATCGGATCTGCTACTGACGACCTGGAAAAGACCTGGTTAAAACTGATATTCTTGAAATTACCATTGTCGATATTGATCAGTGAACCATTATCCAGTTCAACGAAAAATTGCCCAAAATCATAATCATCGAGCTTGATGGTCTCCAATGTCATTGTAGAACTGATCGAAAAGAAATCATCTGGCCATTTCAACTGGGTACCAAGTCCTGTAAACAATCTTGTGATCTTTAATGATCCCTGACCAAAAAACTCCCTGTCAAAGGCTGAATGTACTGCTCCAACGGTAAATGAAGTCGGCCGCTTTCCTCCCAACCAGGGTTCTGTGAATGTAAAATTATATGACCGGAAGAACCGGCTGTTACTTTGAGCTCTTAATGAAAGTTTTTGTCCATCTCCCTGCGGAAGAGGACTCCAGGTAGATCTGTCCTTTATGTTTGATATTGAGAAATTATTGAATGTCACACCTAGTGTTCCAATAAGTCCGCTGGTCTGACCTCCATAACCTGCTGAAAGTTCAAGTTGATCTGATGGTCTTTCTTCGACAGTATATTCAATATCTACTGTGCCGTTCTGCTGATTGATCGGTGTCTGGATATCCATATTCTCAGGATTAAAATACCCAAGGTTCATCACAGATCTCTGCGACCGAATTATATCTGAACGACTGAATTTGTTTCCGGGCTTGGTACGCAATTCCCTTCTGATTACATGTTCGTGTGTCCTGTCGTTGCCTTTTATCACAACATTGGCAATAGTTGCCTGTGCACCTTCATAAATCTGCATTTCCATATCGATAGAATCGCCAACTATTGCAACTTCAACCGGATCAATATTAAAAAACAGATATCCGTCATCCAGGTAGAGAGAAGATACATCTCGACCATCTATACTGAATGTGAGCCTTTTTTCCAGCAACTCAGGGTTATATACATCGCCTTTATTGATTCCAAGTACATTGGTCAACTGATCACTGGTATATTTTGAATTACCCTTCCATGTGATATTCCTGAAGTAATACCTGTTTCCTTCATTTAAATGAATTTCAAACTGAAGATCACCATTATAATCTCGCCAGATAGTATCATGTGTTACTGTAGCATCTCTGAATCCATTTGAATAATAAAAAGCTTTCAGATTATTCAGGTCCTCCTTATAGTCAAGCTCAACATACTTTGACTTTTTCAAAAGGGTTCCTTTTTCCTTTGTATTCTTTAATTTTCTCTTCAGTTTTTGATCTGGAAACTGTCTGTTACCAATAATATTGATACTGCTGATTTTTACCTTCTCATTTTTTTCAATATTAAATACCAATCGAACAGTATTCGGTTTAAGCTCGTCTTCATATTCTTCGATAGTGATTTTTGCATCATAGAAACCCTTTTCCTTGTAAAATTCTCTTAATTTCTGACGGGCTAGTGACTTGATGTCTTCGGTCACAATCGATCCCTTTTTGTTTATGTTATCTATGATTTCAGTGAGGTCGCTGTGTTTGTTTTTGTTTTCGCCCTTAATGCTATACCGTGATAACGTAGGCCTGTCCACAAGAATAATTTCAAGGAATATCAGATCATCTTCAATCTTTTGTTGCAGAATCTGAACATCCTCGAATAATTGAAGACGCCAGAGCGCTTTGATGGCTTTGGGAATATCATCCCCTGGAATCGTCAGTTCCTTTCCCTCTCTTAATCCTGCTATTGATTTTATGGCATTTCTGTCACGGCTTTCAGCTCCGGTGATTTCTATGCCACCAATATTAAAAGTACGCTTGTTGGCATAATCATAGGTCTTTATAGCATCCTTTTCCTGACCTGAAAGGATTCCGGTACAGCCTGCAAATAGGAATATGAAAAGTATAATTCTACTCATCAGAGTATCAAATCTTTGTAAAAGAATGCAAACGTAATCACTTTATTCTGTCTTTTACTATGGTTTAACGATTCTTTAATTAATAAGATGGGAAATAACGGTATGGTAAGACGAATTCCCGGATTAAGTAGTTATTTGCTCTGAAATTTTACCAAATCTCCTTTCCCTGGACTGGTAGTCGATAATAGCATCATATAAATGCACCTTTCTGAAATCAGGCCAGTATACATCAGTAAAATAAAATTCTGAATAGGCCATTTGCCATAAGAGATAATTACTTATCCGGAATTCACCGCTGGTCCGGATCATTAATTCCGGATCGGGCATATCACCGGTCTGTAAAAATGATGAAACAAGGCCATTTGTAATATCTTCGGTTTTTATCCTTCCTTCCCTGACCTCCTCAGCTATGGTTTTTACTGTTTCGGTGATTTCCCACCGGGAACTATAATTCAAAGCAAGCGTGAGCGTCATACCGGTATTCCCTTCGGTCTGGTCGATTCCATCCATTAGTGCATTATAGGTTTTCTTGGGTAATTTGTTAAGATCACCAATGGCATTCAGCCTGATATTGTTTTCATTCAATGTAATTACTTCTTTTCTGACAGTTTCTATCAGCAAATGCATCAGGGCATTAACCTCTAATTTCGGTCTGTTCCAGTTTTCAGTAGAAAATGCATATAGCGTCAGGTAGGATATACCCAATTCTGCCGAAGACTCTGTAATTTCTCGTACTGCTTTGACACCATTTTGATGCCCAAATATCCTCGGTTTGCCATGCTTTTTAGCCCAACGGCCATTACCATCCATGATCACAGCTATGTGAACAGGAATATTTTTTAAATCTATCTTGCTTTTTAAATCTAACATCTAAAAAAAACCTAGGTTTGTATACAAACTAGAGAGTACAGTTCAAATTTCGTTTAAATTTAGCAAAAGTACCTAGTTATATAATCAAGCCAATATCATATAAAATGATAAAACACATTCTTTATTTTATTTTAATTGTATTTATTTCTTCCTGTACCCAGGATCCGTGCCTTACAAAAGACCAATTTCTCAAAAGCACAGATTCCTTTTTTGAAAGTTTTAATGAATCCGCAGATGCACTTGATGTCCAATCCAAAGCTGATTTTGAAAAACGATATGAAGCATTTGTAAACAATTGTTACAAAAAATACCAGGAAGAGTTAAGCATTAAGGAAAAACAGGATTTTTGGAAAAAATCTTTAAATTTTTACCTTGATCTTTATGATGGAAAACTTGAAAGTCTACTTGAAGAAGCCGATGAAGATCCATTCAAAAAATATGTCAAAGGAGAGATTGAACAGCTCATTAAGGATTCCGGGACAGAATACATGAATGAAATAGCAGAACTTCTTGGTGATGAACTACCTAAAATACTTGAAAGCTTTCTGGGTGACCTCGAAAAACTTGGACAGGATTTGATTAAAATTTTCCAGGATTAAAGTATTGGAATGTACGAAATCTTACTTGCTTTTGTAACTGCCTTCGCATTGACATTCTTTGCCATACCTTCTATAATCAGTATTGCAAGAAAAAAACAATTTGTAGATGAACCCGGCGAACGAAAAGCTCATGACGTATCAACACCTTCCCTTGGTGGCATTGGCATTTTTGCAGGTACACTTTTCTCAATTGTTCTGTGGACACCACTTACTTTTTTCGGTGAGTTGCAATACATACTTAGTGCCTTTATTATCATTTTCTTTATAGGTGCAAAAGATGACATTGATCCTATCGAACCCTGGAAAAAACTGGTTGGTGAATTTATCGCTGCAGGTATACTGATCTATTTTTCTGATATTCGGATTACAAGTTTCTATGGTATATTCGGCATCAGTGAAGTACCACTCTTTTTAAGTGTTATTGTTACTCTGCTTACAATAGTATTGATTATAAACGCATTTAACCTGATAGATGGCATTGATGGTCTTGCCGGTAGCGTCGGTGCCCTTGTCTCGATCACTTTCGGAACCTGGTTTTTTCTAGTTGACCGGGCCGATATGGCTGCCATTTCATTTGCTCTTGCCGGTTCTGTCATTGCTTTCCTGTATTACAATATTACGCCGGCAAAGATATTTATGGGAGATACAGGTTCTCTGATCATTGGATTAGCCACAAGTATCCTTGCCATCAATTTTATTGAACATCACCAGGTATTACTTGATTCGAAATATGCATTCAGAGCACCGCCGGGTGTGGCCATAGGCATATTGATTATTCCACTCTTTGATACACTTCGGGTTTTTGCCATGCGAATGATCAGAGGCAAGTCTCCGTTTCAACCTGATAAAAATCATATTCATCATTTGTTATTGAGCAGTGGACTGACACATATGCAATCAACAATGATTTTGATTAGTGTGAACCTGTTTTTCATTCTTCTTGTACTATATCTTCCTGATATGAGGACGATTTTCCTATTGATTTTCCTCCTCATCATAGCTTCATTTCTTACCTTGATCCTTTACCTTGTTCTGCATTTGAAATCCCAAAAAAGATACAAGGCGTTATGAATTTTTTCTATGTTTTTCTTGGAGGAGGTTTAGGTGCACTCAGCAGATATGGCATTGCCAGGCTTGTGCCAGTTGCAACCCATGGGTTCCCATGGGCTACATTCATTACAAATATTATAAGCTGTATTTTTCTCGGGTATCTTCTAGGGCTGACTCTGAATAAGGGGTTGGATAACAGGTTACAGCTTTTATTGATGACAGGCTTTTGTGGTGGGTTCAGCACATTTTCGAGCTATACCGCAGAAACTTTAAAACTACTGGAACAACAACAATACAGTTTGGTGCTTATCTATGTATTTGCAAGTATACTGCTGTGCTTAATCTGTATGTGGATTGGCATAAAAATTTCAACCTGATCAGTACATTTCTACCTTTTGTTGATTATAATTAAAAAAGGAATATTGAAAATCTGATTAAACCTTGATGATTTTTTATGTTCTAAGCTATGTATAATTAACTCAGACGAATGGAAAACCTCTATGTGAAACACACTAATACAGCTGCCATACCTCCATTTAATGCAGATGATCTTGATAAATTTAAAGGAGAGTGGAACTTCCAGACTGCAGCTCATTTATTACGGCGAACGACTTTTGGAGCAAGCAACATTCAAATTCGGCAAGCAGCTGACAGCACCTTGGATGAAATCATTGAGACACTTTTTGAAAGTACAGCTTTGCCTGAAGAACCAGTAAACTACTTTTTTGAAGATGATCCTGAAGTGCCTATAGGTGAATCCTGGATCAACAAACCATACTATCCCAGAAACAATGACCAACTTGACTTCCAGGCCCAAGAAATATCGCGACGCAGATCATTACGCGCATGGATATTGAAAACGATCATGGAATCCGGGATTAATATCAGGGAGAAGATGACTCTCTTCTGGCATAATCATTTCGTAACGCAACTGTCGGTGATTATGGATCCCAATTTTATTTATCACAATAACCACACCTTAAGGATAAATGCCACAGGGAATTTCAAAACACTGGTTGAAAATATGACCATTGACCCAGCTATGCTCAGATATCTCAACGGCAATCAGAATAACCAAAATGCCCCAAATGAAAACTACGCCAGAGAGCTGTTAGAACTGTTTACAATCGGTAAAGGTGCTCTCGCAGGACCAAATGATTATACGACTTTTACAGAAGATGATGTTATTTCTGCCGCCAAAGTACTGACAGGATGGAGGGATATAGGTTTCAGGAACAGTGATGGCATTCCTGCTGGTTCGAGATATGTTAACCCACTTCACGACAAATCGACAAAAGTATTCTCACACAGGTTCAATAACCAATCCATTTCCAACCAGGGACCAGATGAATATATTGCACTAATCAATATGATTTTTGAACAGGAAGAGGTTTCAAGGTTCATTGCACGAAAACTCTACAGGTGGTTTGTATACTATGATATTTCAGCCGAAGTGGAAAGCAATATTATTGAACCCATGGCCACTATGATCAGGGATAATAATTATGAAATTGAACCTGTTTTAAAAACACTGTTAAGCAGCAACCATTTCTTTAATATCTGCATCGTAGGTCCAATGATAAAGAATCCAGTTGATTTCTTCTTCAATATGCTGATTCATCATAAAGTTCAATTACCTGGTAATCTCTTATTACAATATAGAATCCTGAATAGGCTGACCAATGTATTTGAAACTTTGGAAATGGTTTATTTCGAACCGCCGGGTGTGGCCGGGTGGAAGGCCTATTACCAGGCACCTTTATATTACCGCATCTGGATCAATTCAGTAACATTAGCCAACAGGCAAAATATTACGAACCTGATCGTTTCAGGAAATGTTGCCATTGGTGATTTTGCTCTGACCATTGATCTCCTGGAATACATTTCCGAACTCTCAAATCCATATGATCCTAATGATTTGATTTACGAGATCACCAATGGTATTTTTCCAAATGGGATAACTGACCTTCAGAAAGATTTCCTGAAAGAAATATTGATTCCTGGTTTACCTGACTTCGAATGGACGGTTGAATATTCTGACTACCTCGGGGATCCTGAAAATGAAGATAAAAAACAGGCCGTTCTCACCAAACTAAGTGCATTATTTACCTCTATGTTCAGCATGCCGGAATATTACCTCAGTTAACCTTTTAAATCTGAAACAATGAAAAGAAGATCATTCCTCCAGTCGACATCTGCCATATCACTACCATTCCTGTTGAACGGTATGCCATTATCAGCATTCAGCAAAAACGCCTTATTTAATTCGATCAATGGTGATAATGACAATGTATTGGTACTGATTCAACTTAACGGAGGTAACGATGGTTTAAATACCATCATCCCCCTGGACAAATATGACATACTCGGTAATGTAAGATCCAATATCCTGATCCCAGAAAACCAGCTATTGAATATTGATCAGAGCACCGCATTCCATCTGAATATGGAAGGGATAAAATCCCTATATGAC
>JABDPK010000004.1 GCA_013042795.1 Saprospiraceae bacterium
TAACAGCCTGGATCGGCACACTTAGGATATCATTTTTTTCATTTGTATAGATATCCACAGAAGCTGACATTCCAGGTCGAAAAGGAAATCTTTGTCCTGGTACAACGAGCTCATTATATGATTCCGGATTGATTCTGATCTTGACAATAAAGTTGGTCACCTGGTCTGTATTCAGAGCACCACTTGAAATATTGGAAGCTGAATTCGCTATTTCGGTGACTGTACCTTTGAAGATTTTATCGAGAAAGGCATCTACTTCTATGTCTACCAGGTCTCCGACGCCAACACGTATGATATCGTTTTCTGAAACATCTACCTGTACTTCCATCGAATTAAGATTTGCAATCCGCATCATCTCTGTGCCTGACATTTGCATGGTACCGACCACACGTTCTCCTTGTTCGACACTCAGACTGGAAACAATTCCATTTACTGGTGCTTCGATCGTAGTTCTTTTCAGACTTGTCTGCATTTCCTTGAGGGAGGCTTCAGCTGACTCTACATTGAATTTTGCACTTTCGATGCTTTGCTCTGCGGATCTGATATTGGCATCTGCCGCCTGGAGGTTGGCTTCCAGGTTTTCTACATTTGATACGGCCTGGTCATATTCTGCCTGAGATATGATACCGTCCCTGAGTAACTGAGAATTTCGCGCAAGAATTTTAGTTGCATTTTTCAATTGAGCGCTGATCTGTGCTTTTTGAGCAATGCTGTTTTCTTTGTTGCTTTTTGATATCGCCAGTTGTGATTTAGCACCGCTGACAGCTGCTTCAGATCTTGCGACAGCTGATTCATAGGATTCAGGATCTATATTGGCAAGGATCTGACCCATCAGTACGGAATCGCCTTCCATAACAAACAGTTCCACAATTTCGCCGGAAACGTCAGAAGATATTTTAACCTCTTTCTCAGGAAATATTCTTCCCGATGCTGAAACTGTTTCCTTGATAGTTCGCATGGAAACTTTTTCAGTCGTAATCTCTTCACCTTTTGGTTTGCTTTTACTTTTATAAATGGCTGCTGCAATCAACAATCCGATCAGGATAATAGATGCGATGATAAGCCATGTTCTTTTCTTTTTCTTTGCCATCCCTTATTAAAGTTTAAGTGGTTTTCCCAGGTAAAATTCCAGTATTTTGATATTAAAAAGGTAAGTGTATTTATCCATGAGTTTGGTGATTTCAGCATTTTCCATCTGTGTCTTTTGGGATTCCCATTCAAATGTATTTGCTGCGCCGATTTCAAGTCGTTTACTTGTGTTATCGAATGCCAGTTTTTGAGCATTGTATGCTTCTTCGGATGCTTCGAGTCTTTTCTTGGATGCACGGGCATTCGCCAGTGCCTGCTGCACATTTAATTTGAGGGTTTCAAGTATTTGCTCGTAACCGAGTTTCGAATTTTCTACATTGATTTTAGCTCTCTCTACATTGGCTCGCGTTGATCCATTGCTGTATATAGGTATGGATACCTGTGCACCAAAACCATAGGACAGGTTGTTATCCAATTGGGTTGTATAATCATCAGAAGTGAACCCTTCCAGTTCTGCATAATTGGTGTTCAGACTGCCACCAACTCCTATAGAAGGGTAGTACGAAGTCTTCGCCAGTTCTACCCCCATTTCTGCGCTTTTTACGCGAAGGTCACCAGCTATGAGATCAGGTCGATTCAGTTGAGCACTTTCATAAGCCTCCCCGAATGTGATCAGATCAGGATCGGTGTCATGGGTAATATCTTCAGGAACAATGATCACCATATCTTCATCCGGAGGGAGGCGAAGCAACTGTTTTAGATTCAAAAGCGCAATTTCATCATTATTCTCTGCATCGATCAATGCTTGCTGGCTTTGTTTGACCTGGGCTAATAGATTTAATCTTTCAGCTGCTGGGGTGATTCCGGCATTTATGGATTTATTGATCTGATCCAGCTGTTGCTGACTCAGGTCCAGTTGTTTCTCCGCGATCTGAATATTTTCTTTGGCAAAAAGAACCTGTAAAAAAGCATTGGCTACTTGCAGGGAAACGTCAATCTTAGCTTGCTCTTTGTCCTGTATTAGTGCTTTCAGATTTGTTTCTGATTGTTTGATTGTTTTATTGATCGCACCTGCATTATATAATGTAAAGCCGGAATTAACACCATAACTGTTTGAAAAAAATGACTGTGTCACAAAATTGTTGGTTGTCGGATCGATGGTTCTACCAAAATTCCAACTGACACCGGTATTTCCGCTCAGATTTGGAAGTCTGTTTTGACGTGATTGACTCAGTGTCGCTTCTGCATCTTTTACCATTAATAAAGTCTGGTTGACCAGGATATTAGCCTCCATCGCATGATAAATGCACTTTTCCAGGGACCATTCCTGTTCCTGAGCCTGCATTGAAAATGAAAAAAATAGAAGGGTGAATAACAAAGTTTTACTGACGATTAATCTCATACAAATAGTTAATGGATTGTAATTTCAATTAAATGCTGCAATAACCATGCATATTTTCTATTAAGCTGCTTAAATCATGGATAAAAATGATTCTGATATAAATTAACATCCGGCATATTTAATATCCATCAATTTGTCACGGGATAAAAATAAATTGAATAAATTTGAGGCGCTTAAGCCAGAGTGGTGGAATTGGTAGACACGCTGGACTCAAAATCCAGTGCTAGCAATAGCGTGAGGGTTCGAGTCCCTCCTCTGGTACAAAGGAATATAAAGAAGCCTGCCTTGAGCGGAGCCGAAAGGACTTGGAAAGCTAAATCCAGGTCTTCTTTTATTTTAGAATATAGGCGACCTGCCTACCTGCCGGTACGGCAGGCAGGGAAGTTTGTCCTGAGCGAAGTCAAAGGGAGTCCCTTCTTCCCCGGTTGCCGAAATGAAATGGAGGTGACTGGTACAAAGGAATATAAAGAAGCCTGCCTTGAGCGGAGTCGAAAGGACTTGGATGTAAAATCTGAGTCTTTTTTTGTATGACGTTTGAGGCGACCTGCCTACCGCTCATACTTCAGTTTGCCACCCACTATTGTATACATCACTTTTGCATCCAGGATCTCCTCATCAGTACAAGTCAGTAAATTGGTATCCAGGATAGTGAAATCCGCGAGCTTGCCTACTTCAATGGAACCCTTAATTTTCTCTTCAAAAGCGCCATAGGCCGCATCGATAGTATAAGATTTCAGAGCTTCTTCCCTGGACATCCTTTGCTCTACAAAAAAGGTCATGCCATTATCTTTTCTTGTTCTTGTTACGGAAGCATAGAAGTTATCGATCGGACTGATCTCTTCAACCGGTACATCAGTGCCATTGACCACAACCACATCATTTTCGAGTAATTTTTTCCAGGCATAGGCGCCGATCTTGGCACGCATGGTCCCAAGCCGCTTAACAACGAAAGGTGCATCGGATGTGCAATGGACGGCCTGCATGGAAGCAATAGCTCCTGTGGACTTGAATCGATTGATATCGTTAGGATTAAGATGTTGGGCATGTTCGATTCGCCATCTCAGACCTGGACTCTTATTATTGTATTCTTCAATAATATCAAGCGTTTCCTTATTGGCCCTGTCACCAATTGCATGGACACATAATTGCATGCCATTTTCAAAAGCCTGTTTGGCAATGGTCGCAACCTCTTCAACTGTAGTTGTATTTTGCCCGGTAAATCCTGGTTTGTCAGTGTATGGTTCTGTCAGCCAGGCACCATATGCACCCAGTGCTCCATCCAGTTCTGTTTTGATAGCGCGGCAGGTGAAATGATTATTCCCCACATTGATCTTTTTATAGTCTGCAATCTTTCCTTCCATTTCTTCAGAACTGTGCCTGAGCATGGCCCAGAGCCTGATGTCCAGCTTACCTTCCAGGGCAAGTTTTTCATAATTTTCCAGATCCTGGAAGCTGGAACCTGCATCTTGGAAACTGGTTACACCATTCGAAAGGCATTCTTTTTGCGCAAGTTCAACAGCCTCATACCATAAAGCTTTTTGCGCTTTCTCATCCAGTGTGTTTAAATATTCACTATACAGGTCAATGATTGGTTTCTTTGCACGTTCTTCAAATACGCCTATTGATTCCCCGGCGTTATTCCTCACGATACGTCCTCCGGCGGGATCTGGTGTTTCAGTGGTGATGCCCGCCATATCCATTGCTTTTTTATTGGCGAACAATGAATGACCGCTTGCATGAATGAGGATAACAGGATTGTCTGGAGTGGCATCACTAAGACCTTGATGATGGGGATAGGCATCAACAGCGTTCTCCGGCTGTGTAAACCATTTTTCCTGGTGCCAGCCGCGTCCAAAAATAAAATCGCCTTTTTCAGATTGTTTTGCTTTATCTATGACTTTTTGGCGGATATCTGCCCAGCTTGTGTCTTTCAGGAAGTTGAGATTCTGAAGTGATGAACCCATTCCATAAAAATGACCATGTCCTTCGATAAATCCGGGCATAACAAACATGTCTCTGGCATCGATCATTTTGGTTTCGGGTCCGATTTGTTTTTTAAGATTTTGATAATTATCAAGTACCTTGATTTGATCCCCAATTAATCCTATAGCATTAAAAGCTTTAGATGAATGTGTGGCCGTATAAATTGCATTGGTCTGTATTACAAGATCGAGTTTGGTTTCCTTCTGACATGAAAATAAAACCAGGAAAATTGGAAACAAGAGGTAACGCATGATATTGTTTTTTTACAAAGATGAATAATTATTAAAATGATTAGCTTTGAGTTAAGCAAAAAAGCCAATGTATAGTTTTAAGGAGTTAAGCAAGAAGTTTAATGATTACCTGTCTGAATACAGCTATCCGGATACTCCTGCACACTTATATGAACCTGTTAAATATATCATGTCACTGGGCGGAAAACGGATACGTCCTTCTCTTGTCCTCGCTTCAAGAAATTTGTTTGGTGATGATATCGAATATGCTTTTGAAGCAGCAATGGCGGTAGAAGTTTTTCACAATTTTTCCCTGGTCCATGATGATATTATGGATGAAGCCGCTATTCGCAGGGGTAAGGAGGCAACACATATCGCATATGACACGAATTCAGCCATACTTTCAGGGGATGTGATGCTGATCATGTCTTATCGGATATTGGAAAAATACAAATCTTCTTTCTTCAGACTTATGAAATTGTTTTCCAGGACGGCACAGGAAGTCTGTGATGGACAAAGGATGGACATGGATTTTGAAGAACTCCAGATAGTCTCCATTGAAGATTATATTAAAATGATCACATTAAAAACCTCTGTCCTGATTGCTGCTGCATTAGGGCTTGGAGGAATCATCAGTAACGCCTCAAATAAAGACATTGAACACCTATATGAGTTTGGAAAGAATATGGGTATAGCATTTCAGATACAGGATGATATACTGGACAGTTTTGGAGACCAGGAACTGGTAGGTAAAAAAATCGGGGGTGATATTATTCAGAAGAAAAAAACATACCTATACCTGAAAGCGCTTGAATTGTTATCAGAAAAAGAAGCGGAAAGGCTGAAAAGGCTATTTGTTCAAAAAGACTTAAGTGATGATGAGTTGGTGCAGGAAGTGATGGACCTTTATAAAAGGGCACATGTATTGGTACATGCACAGGAACTCAAACTTGTCTACCATCAATTGGCTTTGTCTCACCTGGATGCTATCAGCATTGAAAACGACAGGAAAAAAATCCTGCGTGATTTCTCCAACGAGCTTTTGAGCCGGCAGTTTTAGATGAAAATTCTTTATGCAATCCAGGGAACCGGGAATGGTCACTTGAGCAGGGCTATCGAACTGGCACCGTTCCTTGTGAAAAAAGCAAAAGTGGATTTTCTTATCAGTGGAAAAAGTTCGGAATTAAGGTTTCAATATCCATTTAAGTATATGTATCATGGACTTGGTTTCTATTTTGGAAACAATGGGGGACCTCAATACCTTAAAAGCATATTGAATATCAGACCAATCAGGCTTCTGATTGATATACTGAAATGTCCTGTCAGAGATTATGATTTCATCATCTCTGACTTTGAACCGGTAAGTGCCTGGGCTGCGAGCTTAAGGAATGTACCTTGTATTGCAATGAGTCATCATGCTTCCTTTTTATCAATGAAAGTTCCCCGTCCAAAGAATATCAGTCGTTTTTTTGAATGGGGCATGAAGTGGTATGCACCTTCCAGAAATCATATTGGAGTTCATTATTTGCCTTATGATAAAGACATCTTTTCTCCGGTAATACGGAACGAGATCGTTGAATCCCAGGTTTCGGATAAGGGCTATATCACTGTTTATTTGCCAGCATATGCTGATGAAATACTGATTTCTCATTTTATAAAGTTCCCTGATTACCATTGGAAAGTTTTCTCCAAAAAAACAGATGTTTTCTATAAACAAAATAATATCGAGGTTTATCCTGTAGACAAAGAACGGTACAGGAAAGAACTTGTGTCATGCCATTCTGCCATAGTGGGTGCAGGATTCCAGGCGACTTCGGAAGCATTGTTTCTTTCAAAAAAAATGCTGGTCGTTCCTATGAAGGCGCAATACGAACAAAAATGTAATGCTGCAGCATTAAAGAAACTGGGTATAGCAATTGTGGATCACATCAATGAAGATTTTCCTGTGAGGCTTGAAAGCTGGTTAAAGTCTGAAAAACCGGTATATCCAAAAATCGAGTGTGGTACGGAGCGCATTGTTGAACGCTTGTTCGAATTAGTCAAAATATAGTTTCATTTCCCACCAACGTTTATCAAGGACACTTTGTTTTCTTTTATAAAACCTGATCGCATCTTCATTCCAATGCAGGACCTGCCATTTGAGCACATGACATTTCCTGGATTTTGCTTCTTCGATCACACGGTTAAATAACAAACTGCCAATGCCGTGGTTCCTGTATGTTTCCTTAACAATAAAATCTTCAAGGTGCAACATGTTTCCTTTCCAGGTTGAGAAAGTATTATAGTATAATGCCATTCCAACGATCTCATTATCGATTTCTGCCACAAAAGCATGTATAAGTCCTTTGTCAAATGCTATATTATAATCGTCAAGATTGGCAGTTACAGCATCAGGTTCCTGTTCAAATATGGCAAGATCGATGACAAGTCCAATAATAGCAGGCAAATCAGTCCTTTTGGCAAATCTTATTTGAGCTTTCATTTATTATACAAGTTGGTCCATTATTGTTGGAATAACACCTTTGCAAAACTAAAAAATAGTCTTACCTTTGCACCTCATTTTTAAAAGCTGAAATTAAATTAATATATGCCTACTATCAATCAGTTGGTAAAAAAAGGTCGAAAAAAGGTATTCGTGGCCAGTAAATCAAGAGCTTTGGAGGGATCTCCTCAAAAGCGCGGGGTTTGCACACGTGTATATACTACTACACCTAAAAAGCCAAATTCTGCATTAAGAAAAGTTGCCAAGGTTCGTTTAACGAATGGTATTGAAGTCATTGCTTATATCCCGGGGGAAGGACATAACCTCCAGGAACACTCGATTGTATTGATCAGGGGAGGTAGGGTTAAGGACCTTCCAGGTGTACGATATACCATTGTAAGAGGAGCACTTGATACTGCTGGAGTTGAAAAAAGATTGCAGTCCAGATCTAAATACGGAACCAAAAGACCTAAAAAATAAGAAATCATGAGGAAAAGAAAACCGAAAAAGCGCATAATCCAGCCGGATCCGAGGTTCAATGACCCGATGGTAACCCAGTTTGTAAACAACCTGATGTGGCAAGGTAAAAAAGGTGTGGCATATAACCTTTTTTATACAGCTATGGATATTATTCAGGAGAAAACAGGTGAGGATCCTCATGAGATGTGGAAAAAAGCACTCAATAATATTACGCCAGGCGTTGAAGTAAGAAGCCGAAGAATTGGAGGTGCCACTTTCCAGATTCCTACAGAGATCAGACCTGCAAGGAAATTGTCAGTAGGTATGAAATGGTTGATCAAGTATTCCAGGGCAAGAAACGGTAAAGGGATGAGCGAAAAGCTTGCTGCTGAGATTATGGCAGGTGCGAAAGGAGAAGGCGCTGCGGTCAAGAAAAAAGAAGATACACACAAAATGGCAGAGTCCAACAGGGCATTTGCACACTTCAGGGTTTAATACATTCAACATTTAAAATAAATCATAAGATTTAAAAGATTATGTCTAAAGATCTGAGCTATTTACGGAATATAGGTATCGCTGCACACATTGATGCCGGCAAAACAACGACGACAGAAAGGGTTTTGTATTACACCGGAATGAGTCACAAAATCGGTGAAGTTCACGATGGTGCTGCAACAATGGACTGGATGGAGCAGGAGCAGGAAAGAGGTATTACAATTACTTCAGCTGCTACAAAAACCAACTGGAACTGGAAAGGTCAGGACTACCCGATGAATATCATCGATACGCCTGGTCACGTTGACTTCACAGTTGAAGTGAATCGTTCATTGAGAGTTTTGGATGGTTTGGTATTCTTGTTTTGTGCTGTATCTGGAGTTGAGCCTCAGTCAGAGACGAACTGGAGACTGGCAGACAACTATAAAGTACCAAGAATCGGATTTGTAAACAAAATGGACAGATCTGGTGCGGACTTCTTTTCTGTTGTTAAAGATGTAAAAGAAAAACTCGGATCAGATGCAATTCCATTGCAGGTGCCAATTGGAGCAGAGGAGAATTTCAAAGGAGTGGTTGATCTGATCACAAATAAAGCGATTGTCTGGAATGAGCATGACATGGGAATGACATTTGAAGAAATAGAAATTCCTGAAGATCTTGTGGATACGGTCATGGAGTGGAGAGAAAAACTTCTTGAGGCCATAGCCGAATATGATGATACATTGATGGAGAAATTTTTCGAAGATCCGGATAGTATCACTGAACAGGAAATGATCAATGCTGTAAGAGGTGCAGTGATCGATAATAAATTTGTTCCGATGATGGCAGGTTCTGCCTTTAAAAACAAGGGCGTACAGGCTGTATTGGATGCTGTATGTGCATTTCTGCCATCGCCATTGGATGTTGATGCAATTACAGGAACGAACCCTAAGACTGACGAGGAAGAAACAAGAAGCCCGTCTGTAAGTGATCCATTTACAGCATTGGCATTCAAAATTGCAACGGATCCATATGTAGGAAGATTAGCTTTCTTCCGTGTATATTCCGGAGCATTGGATGCCGGTTCTTACATTTATAATTCAAGGTCTGATAGTAAAGAGAGAATATCCCGACTTTACCAGATGCACTCCAACAAGCAGAACGCCATAGACAGGGTTGAAGCGGGAGATATTGCTGCCGGTGTTGGGTTTAAGGATATCAGAACCGGTGATACACTTTGCCAGGAAGGTAAACCAATTGTACTTGAAAGTATGGTATTTCCTGATCCTGTGATCGGTATAGCAATTGAGCCTAAGACTCAAAAGGACGTTGATAAGTTGGGAATGGCACTGGCCAAACTGGCTGAGGAGGATCCTACATTTCAGGTTAGATTTGATGATGATACTAACCAGACTGTAATCAGTGGAATGGGTGAACTTCACCTTGAGATCATCATCGACAGGCTTAGAAGAGAGTTTAAAGTAGAATGTAACCAGGGACAACCCCAGGTGAATTATAAAGAAGCATTGACAACAACAGTAGATCACACGGAAAGATTGAAAAAACAATCAGGTGGATCAGGTTTGTTTGCACAAATGCAATTCGAACTGGGACCAGCAGACAAGGATTTCCTTGATTCGGATGATTTCAAGTCAGGAAAAGTAAGACTGCAGTTCGAAAACAAAATTTTTGGAGGTTCCATTCCAAAAGAATATTTCCCTTCTATTGTAAAAGGATTTAATTCCATGATGGATTCTGGAGTATTGGCCGGATATGGGATCGATAGTATGAAGGTTAAGTTGTATGATGGATCAACCCACGCCGTGGATTCAAAGCCAATTGCCTTTGAACTATGTGCCAAGGAAGGATTCAGGACTGCGGCTCAGAAAGCAAAACCTGTATTGCTGGAACCAATCATGCACGTGGAAATAGTCACGCCTGAAGAATATGTAGGATCAGTTATTGGTGACCTTAACAGGAGAAGAGGTCTTCCAAAAGGACAGGATTCAAGAACTGGAGGCGCAATTGTCATCCAGGGAGATGTTCCATTGTCCGAAATGTTCGGTTATGTTACACAATTAAGAACTATTACCTCTGGTAGAGCCAGCAGCACAATGACATTCTCTCATTATGCACCGGCACCACAGGGTATTGCTAAAGAAGTTATTGAAAAAGCAAAAGGGGAAGTAAAAGTTTAATTTATTAGTTGAATAATCAATTAATAAAATATACCTTTGCACCACTTTTTGACATTATAAAAGGTTATGAATCAAAAAATTCGAATTAAACTCCGCTCTTATGACTATAATTTGGTCGATAAGTCAACGGAGAAGATCGTGAAAACAGTACGCAACAGTGGCGCTGTGATCTCTGGTCCGATTCCTCTGCCAACGGATAAAGAAGTTCATACGGTGCTCAGATCACCGCATGTGAACAAAAAATCTCGCGAGCAGTTTCAGATGAGGACACACAAGAGGCTCATTGAAATATTTACACCAACTCAGAAAACAGTGGATGCACTTTCTAAGTTAGAACTTCCAAGTGGTGTGGATATCCAGGTCAAGCTCACATAAGTACTTTTCACAACAAGATTGAATAATATTTTGCGGACTACGTGTAGTCCTAAAGCATATACTGCTAAATAATTTAAGATGAACGGTTTAATCGGAAAGAAAATCGGAATGACCAGCATATTTAACGACCAAGGGCATAATATCCCTTGTACGGTAATAGAAGCAGGTCCGAACTTTGTTTCTCAGGTAAAAACTGAGGATACCGACGGCTATAATGCTATGCAACTCTCCTATGGCGAACGCAAGGAAAAGAGAGTAACCAATGCATTGCAAGGCCATTTTAAGAAGGCTGGCGTTAATAATGCCAAAAAAATGGCTGAATTCAGGGATTTTGATTTAGAAAAATCGCTGGGTGATCAGATAAGTGTAGACGAGGTATTTGAAGAAGGAGATATGGTGAATGCTATCGGAATATCAAAAGGAAAAGGTTTTCAGGGAGTTGTTAAAAGACACGGCTTTGGTGGTGTCGGACAATCAACTCACGGCCAGCATAACAGGCAAAGGGCTCCAGGAGCCATCGGTGCTTGTGCGACACCTTCCAGGGTATTCAAAGGCATGAAGATGGGTGGAAGAATGGGCGGAAAAAGAGTGAAAACTTTAAACCTGCAGGTCGTCAAGATCTTTCCGGAAAAGAATCTTTTATTAATCAAAGGAGCTGTGCCAGGGCACAAAGGTTCTATTGTAATTATAGAAAAGTAAATTATCATGAAGATTGATGTTTATGGTATAGATGGTAATAGCACAGGCAGAAAAGTTGATTTGCCTGATGAGATTTTTGGTATAGAACCAAATGATCATGCACTTTACCTCGATATAAAAGCCATTCAGGCCAACAAAAGGCAGGGAACACATAAGGCAAAGGAAAGAGGAGAGATCAAAGGATCGACGAGAAAGATCAAAAAACAAAAGGGTACAGGTACTGCCAGGGCAGGTTCCATCAAAAACCCTTTGTTCAGAGGAGGAGGAAGAACTTTTGGTCCTAAGCCAAGGAGTTATTCTATTAAACTGAATAAAAAGGTAAAGAATCTGGCCAGGAAATCTGCATTGGCTACTAAGGCACAGGCAGGATCGATCAAAGTGATTGAAGATTTCACATTTGATCAACCCAAAACACGTGAATTCCAAAATGTATTGAACAACCTGGAAGTGTCAGGCGCGAAGTCGCTATTTGTGTTGAATGAAGCTGATCAGAATCTGTTGTTATCCAGCAGGAATATCAAAAAGACAGGTGTTGTCCTGGCTTCAAACCTGAACAGTTATGAAATCATGAATGGTGGAACCATCATATTTTCAGAGGGTTCAATTTCAAAAATCAAAGAATCATTTTTAAATAAATAAAAATGGCCAAGAATATATTAATTAAACCGATTATCTCTGAGAAATCTGAAACACTGTCAGGTGACCTGAATCAGTATAGCTTTATTGTCAACAAAAAGGCTAACAAGATTGAAATCAGGAAGGCAGTTGAAGAAATGTACAGTGTAAATGTTTCTTCCGTGAATACAATGGTTATGCCGGGTAAGGCTAAAGTAAGAAACACAAAATCTGGAATTTTAAAAGGAAAAATTAGTTCATACAAAAAAGCAATTGTAAAACTCTCAGACGGAGAAGAAATTGACTTTTTTGGAGACATCTGATAATAGTTAGAAATGGCAGTTAAAAAACACAAACCGGTTACTCCTGGGTCACGATTTCACGTGAGCAATACCTACGATGAGGTAACGACAGACCGTCCGTATAAAAAGCTGACAACAGGGAAGTCCAACACAGGTGGTAGAAACCATTCTGGAAAGATGACCGTAAGGAACATTGGAGGTGGACATAAGAGAAAATACAGGATCATTGACTTCAAAAGAGATAATGAAGGTGTTCCGGGAACAATTAAAACAATTGAGTACGATCCGAACAGATCTGCTTATATCGCCCTGGTACATTATGCTGATGGGGACAAGAGATATATTATTGCGCCCAACGGCATCGAGGTTGGTGCGAAAATTATGTCTGGAAAGAAAGCAACTCCTGATGTAGGTAATGCACTTTATCTGTCTGATATTCCACTCGGTTCATCAGTACATGCAATAGAAATGAGTCCTGGTAAAGGCGCTCAATTAGCAAGAAGCGCAGGTACATATGGTGTATTGATGGGAAGGGAAGGGAAGTATGGTATTATAAAACTACCTAGTGGTGAAGTCAGAAGAGTATTGTTGACTTGTAAAGCAACAATAGGAACAACTTCAAACCCGGATCATGGTCTGCAGGTGATGGGTAAGGCAGGTAGAAACAGGTGGAAAGGTAACAGACCGAGAGTAAGAGGTGTTGCAATGAACCCGGTTGATCACCCGATGGGTGGTGGTGAAGGCCGAGCTTCAGGAGGACATCCAAGGTCAAGAACCGGTGTATTTGCCAAAGGACAGAAGACAAGGAAAGTCAAAAAGGCATCTAATAAATTGATTATTTCAAGAAGGAAAACAAAAAAATAAGGAATGGCTAGATCGATAAAAAAAGGGCCGTACGTATATCACAAATTATTAAAGAAGATTGATATTGCTCAGGCTTCTCAAAAGAAATCTGTGATCAAAACTTGGTCAAGAGCTTCAATGGTGATTCCTGATATGGTAGGACTGACGATTGCAGTTCATAACGGGAAAACTTTCATTCCTGTGTACGTTACGGAAAATATGGTAGGACACAAACTTGGTGAGTTTGCGCCGACCCGAACATTTAAAGGTCATTCTGGAAACAGAAAATAATAAATAAGAGATAAGTCACATGGAAGCAATAGCAAAATTGAAAAATGTACCACTCTCTGCAAGGAAAATGAGATTTGTTGTAGACAGTATACGAGGAAAATCAGTTGACGATGCACTGAATATCCTTAAATATTCAAAAAGAGAAGCCTCCGAATGGGTTGAAAAGCTTTTGCTTTCGGCTATATCAAACTGGGAGAACAAACTGGATTTGGCTTATAGTGCGGATGATTATGATCTGTTCATTAAATCCATTTTCGTTGATGAAGCAGGTATGCTTAAAAGATTTCGACCGGCACCTCATGGACGTGCCCACAGAATCAGGAAAAGAAGCAATCATGTAACTGTGATCATTGAAAACGCTGTTGAAATTGAAAATGAAGAGGCAGAAGTCGAAGAATTTATTGAAGAAAATACTGAAGATTAAATAAAATTATGGGTCAGAAAACGAATCCAATAGGTAATCGATTAGGCATCATCAGGGGATGGGAATCCAACTGGTTTGGTGGTAAGGATTTTGCAAAGAAAGTTGTGGAAGACGAAAAAATCAGGGAATACCTGAGAGCTCGTGTGCAAAAAGGTGGAATTGCAAGAATCATCATCGAAAGAACGCTTAAAAGAATTACTGTAACTGTACATACATCAAGACCTGGTATCATCATCGGGAAAGGTGGTCAGGAAGTCGACAGGATCAGGGAAGAGCTCAAGAAACTGACAAAACAGGAAGTACAGATCAATATTGTTGAAATAAGAAAACCTGAACTTGATGCCAATATTGTAGCCGAATCAATCGGTAAACAGTTGGAAGCAAGAATAAACTTCAGAAGGGCTATTAAAATGGCTATTCAGTCATCAATGAGAGCTGGAGCTGAAGGTATAAAAGTAAGGATTAGCGGAAGATTGAATGGCGCGGAAATGGCCAGATCTGAAGAATTCAAGGATGGAAGAACACCACTTCATACATTCAGGGCTGATATCGATTACGCATTATACGAAGCATTGACTGTATACGGTAAGATTGGAGTGAAGGTTTGGGTGTGTCGTGGTGAGGTTTTAGGAAAAAGAGATCTTTCGCCGAATGTAGGTGATCCGAAAGCCAAAGGAGGTCGTGGACAGCGAGGTGGTCGCGGTGGACAGAGAGGCGGACAACGAGGTGGACAAAGAGGCGGTCAGAGAGGAGGCCATGGTGGCAGAGGAGGTAATAAAGGAAGAAACTAATTTATTATACCTTTGCAAAACTTTTTTTGAAAGTAAAGTAAATATTAGCAAAAATGCTGCAACCGAAGCGAACAAAATACAGAAAACAGCAAAAAGGCCGAAACAGAGGATTGGCCTACAAAGGAAGCACGATTGCCTTTGGAACATTTGCTTTGAAGACCTTGGAAAATGGTCGTATTACAAACCGACAGATAGAAGCTGCCAGGATTGCATTGACAAGGTACATGCAGAGACAGGGTAAGGTTTGGATTCGTATTTTTCCGGATAAGCCGATTACATCCAAACCACTCGAGGTAAGGATGGGTAAAGGAAAGGGTAATCTTGATCATTATGTAGCTTCAATTAAGGCCGGTAGGATTATGTTTGAGATCGATGGTGTGCCTCAGGCAGTAGCATACGAAGCTTTAAGATTAGCAGCACAGAAATTACCGGTTATGACGAAGACAATTACAAGACCGGATTACATCGAAAATTAATACATCATACAATGCCAAGTAAAAAATATATAGAATTACAGGAGTTCACTGATGATGAATTGAAAAACGAGTTGAAGGAAACTGAAACTCAATACAGGAAACTTCAGTTTGACCATACGCTCAGAGGATTGGAAAATCCTTTAGCACTTCGCGAAGTAAGAAGAGATATAGCAAGATTGAACACTGAGGCTCGAAGACGCGAATTGAAAGATATGACTGGAGACCAGTTAGCATTGAGAACTAAAAAAATTGCAAGACGACGCAAAAAATAATTATGTCTACAGGAGAAATTAAATCAAACAGGAAGCAGATAGTAGGCTTGGTGACAAGCACTAAAATGGATAAATCCATTACTGTTTCTGTTGAAAGAAAATTACGACACCCTATTTATGGGAAATTCGTTAAGAAATCAAAGAAATTCCTAGCACATGATGAGAAAAACTCGTGCAATGAAGGGGATACTGTACGAATTATTGAGTCCAGACCATTGAGCAGAAGAAAGCGATGGAAGCTGGTAGAAATCGTTGAACGCGCTAAATAATCAGGAAATGATACAACAAGAAAGCAGATTAACCGTAGCCGACAACTCAGGTGCAAAAGAAGTTCTTTGTATCAGGGTTTTGGGAGGAACTAAAAGAAGGTATGCTTCTATTGGTGACAAGATAATTGTTACAGTTAAGCATGCATCACCAGGAGGTGTAAAAAAAGGACTTGTCTCTCCGGCTGTTATTGTGCGAACCAAAAAGGAGATCAGAAGAAAGGACGGATCATATATCAGATTTGATGATAATGCAGTCGTGTTATTGAATGCTGCAGACGAGCCAAGAGGCACAAGGATCTTCGGACCTGTAGCCAGGGAATTGAGAGATAAGGATTATATGAGAATTATTTCATTGGCACCAGAAGTGCTATAATAATAAGTAATTATGAATTCAATAACATCACATAAAACAACCAAACTCCATATTAAGAAAGGGGATAAAGTTGAAGTGATTTCAGGCTCTTACAAAGGAGCAACAGGTGAAGTAAGGGAAGTATTTCCTAAACAATACAGGGCTATAGTGGAAGGTGTAAATATTGTGAAGAAACATACAAAACCAACCAATGATAACCCGGGTGGAATCAATGAGATTGAAGCTCCGATTCACCTCTCCAATCTACTTGTTGTTGATCCTAAAAGCGGAGAAGCTACAAGGACCGGACGTAAGAAAGATGGAAAAAACAGTGTAAGATATTCTAAAAAATCAGGTGAAATAATAAAGTAAAATGAGTTACGAACCAAGATTAAGAAAGAAATATAAAGAAGAGATTGTCCCTCAATTGATGGAGCAGTTTCAATACTCTTCAGTCATGCAGGTGCCAAGATTGTTGAAGATATCAATGAACCAGGGTGTTGGTGATGCAACCGGTGATAAAAAACTGGTTAACAATGCCGTTGAAGAAATGACCATGATCGCCGGCCAGAAGGCAGTTCCTACAATTGCCAGAAAGTCAGTATCAAATTTCAAATTGAGAGAAGGAATGCCGATTGGTTCAAAAGTGACCCTGAGACATGATAGAATGTGGGAATTCCTTGACAGGTTAATTTCAGTAGCATTGCCTCGAGTGAGAGACTTTAGGGGAATTAATGATAAAAGTTTTGACGGTCGTGGAAACTATTCCCTTGGCGTGAAAGAACAAATCATATTCCCGGAAATCAATATCGATAAGATAGGTCGTATCTCGGGTATGGATATCAATTTTGTAACAACTGCAAAGACTGATGCAGAAGCACTGGCATTACTTAAATTGTTGGGTATGCCTTTTAAAAATCAAAGAAATTAATAAGCTATGGCTAGAAAATCACTCATTGCCAGAGAAGAAAAGAGACGTAAACTCGTCGAGAAATATGCTGAGAAAAGACGTCAGCTTAAAGCAGAGGGTCGTTGGGATGAATTGGATAAACTGCCCAAGAACTCGAGCCCTGTAAGATTACACAACAGGTGTAAGCTGACCGGAAGACCTAAAGGTTATATGAGAAGATTCGGTGTTAACCGGGTTAAATTCAGAGAAATGGCATTAGCAGGTAAGATACCTGGATTAACAAAAGCTAGCTGGTAGAATTAAAATTAAAGAAAATGGCAGTAACTGATCCTATTGCAGATTATTTGACAAGAATTAGAAATGCTCAACAGGCCAGACATCGTGTTGTTGAGATTCCGGCATCAAAAATGAAAAAAGGTATTACCGAGATCCTTTATGATCAGGGGTATATCCTTAAGTACAAATTTGATGATGAAGGCGGAAAAAATGGGTTGATTCACATCGCCCTTAAGTATGACTCAAGAACCAAAGAGCCGGTCATAAAAAAACTTGGTCGTCATAGTAGACCTGGTTTGAGAAAATATGTGAAAGTAGGTGAGATTCCACGAACTATTAATGGTCTGGGAATCAGTATTGTATCAACCTCTCATGGTGTGATGACAGATAAAAGAGCAAGAAAGGAGAATCTTGGAGGTGAACTAATTTGTTACGTATACTAAAATTTGAATAATGTCTAGAATCGGAAACGCTCCAATATCTATACCTGACGGCGTTACAATTAATGTTGATAAAGGGAATCTTGTGACTGTAAAAGGTCCTAAGGGTGAACTGACGCAAAAAGTTGATCCTGATCTTATACTGGCTATTGATGAGGGAGTACTCAATATAAATAGACCAACGGATCAAAAAAGACACAGATCTGTACATGGTTTGTATCGCTCATTGATTTCGAATATGGTTACAGGTGTATCTGAAGGTTTTAAAAAGGAATTGGAATTATATGGTGTGGGATACAGGGTTGCCAATACGGGAAACTTGTTGGAATTAACCCTTGGATATTCACACCCGATTTACTTTTACATTCCAGACGAGGTAAAACTTGAAACTGCAATGGAAAAAGGGAAACCGCCTACTATTGTTCTTGCAGGTATTGATAACCAGTTGGTTGGACAGGTTGCTGCAAAGATCAGAGCTTTCAGGAAAACCGAGCCTTACAAAGGAAAAGGTATCCGTTTCAAAGGAGAAGTTATTAGAAGAAAAGCTGGTAAGACAGCAGGTTAAAATTATACTATTATGGGTATGAATATTAAATCAAAAAGGAGAATTCGTTACTCGATCAGAAAAAAGATCAACGGAACAGCTGATACGCCAAGACTTGCTGTTTTTCGTAGCAACAAACACATTTATTGCCAGTTGATTGATGATGTGAACGGTGTGACTCTTGCGAATGCAGATTCCAAGACCTTGAAATTGGGATCCGGTGTGCAGTCTGCTTCTGAAGTAGGGAAACTTATCGCCGAGAAAGCGAAATCCAAAAATATATCCACTGTTGTGTTTGACAGGGGAGGTAATCTTTATCATGGACGCGTTAAAGCTCTTGGCGACGCAGCCAGGGAAGGTGGACTGGTTTTTTAATTTTATAATCAAGCAAATATTTCAATGGCAAAGAATCCAAATAAAGTTAAAGCGATAGAAACTTCCGAATTAAAGGAGAAGTTGGTAAGCCTTCAAAGGGTTGCAAAAGTGACGAAAGGTGGACGAACATTCAGTTTTTCAGCTCTTGTTGTTCTTGGTGATGGTAAAGGTAGAATCGGACAAGGTCTGGGTAAAGCCAGGGATGTGCAGGAATCTATCGCCAAAGCAGTAGATGATGCAAGAAAAAATCTTGTTCAGGTGCCTATTCTACATGGTACAATTCCTCACGAACAAAAAGGAAAATATGGTGCAGGAAAGGTATTGATCAAACCTGCAGCGGATGGTACTGGTGTTATCGCAGGTGGAGCCATGAGAGCCGTACTGGAAAGTGCTGGGGTTCATAATGTATTGGCCAAGTCTCAAGGATCTTCAAATCCACATAACGTTGTAAAAGCAACCATAAATGCATTGAGTTTGCTGCGTTCACCAAAACAGATTGCTAAGGAAAGAGGGATTTCCCTTGAAAAGTTATTCGAAGGATAAGATATATATAGACCATGGAAAAGATTAAAATTACTCAGGTTAAGAGTACGATAGACAGAAGTCAGAAACAAAAGGATACTGTTAAAGCCTTGGGTCTTAAAAAGATCAACCATTCTGTCGTAAAAGAAGGGACACCGCAGGTGTTGGGGATGATAGAGAAAGTGAAACACTTAATTACAATTGAAAAAGCATAATCACATAAAGAGCTAACTATGGAGCTTCATAATTTAAAACCTGCTAAAGGTTCTGTAAAAAAGAGGAAAAGAATTGCCAGAGGACAGGGATCCGGGTATGGTGGAACGAGTACAAGAGGGCATAAAGGTGCTAAATCCCGTTCAGGATATAGTAGAAAGAGACATTTTGAAGGTGGTCAGATGCCTTTGCAGATGAGACTGCCAAAAAGAGGATTTAATAGTCCCAACAGGATTGAATATGTGGCTGTTAACCTTAGCCGACTTCAGGAAATTCATGACAAGTTCGGATTAAAGGATGTGACTGTTGATGCTTTAAAAGAACACCGAATCATAAAAAAGAATGACGTGGTCAAAATTCTTGGAAATGGTGAGATTAACACTGCGATCAACGTGACGGTTAACGCAATTTCCGCATCAGCTAAATCACATATTGAATCTAAAGGAGGAACAGTAACAATTCTATAAAAGTCTGGCATGAACAAATTTATTGAGACCTTAAAGAATATCTGGAAAATAAAAGAACTGCGTGACAGGATATTATTTACCCTGTTGTTACTGGCAGTATATAGAATAGGATCTTTTATCGTTTTACCAGGTGTTAATTCTGAAGCATTGGAAACGGCAGTTGGCCAGAGAGGATCTAATGATATTCTTGGTTTGATCAATACCTTTACCGGTGGCGCATTTAATCAGGCAGCTATATTTGCTTTAGGTATCATGCCATATATCACGGCTTCCATTATTATTCAGCTTCTTGGTTTTGCTGTGCCTTATTTCCAGAAATTACAACAGAAAGAAGGAGAATCCGGCAGGAAAAAACTGACGCAGATCACAAGGATACTTACGGTCTTCATCACCCTGGTTCAGGGAGGTGGATATTTGAAATATATTCAATCGATGCCAAATGCCATTCATGACTCTTTGAGTATGAGTGTGTTTTTCTTTTCCAATATTCTAATCCTGTCAACAGGTACTATCTTTGCCATGTGGCTGGGTGAAAAAATAACAGACAGGGGTATCGGAAATGGTGTATCCCTTCTGATCACTGTAGGAATTATTGCTACACTACCACGATCTTTCGCAACAGAAGTAATATCTCAATTCAATGGTGGAGGGGCTTTCCTTCTCATCCTCGAATTGGCAGCATTATTCTTTGTGGTTATGGGTACGGTACTGGTTGTACAGGGCGTAAGGAGAATACCTATTCAATTTGCTAAAAGAATGGTTGGAAGAGGCGCACAGAATATGCCTGTTTCGGGAGCAAGGGATTATATTCCATTGAAAGTAAACGCATCAGGGGTTATGCCTATCATCTTTGCACAGGCAATAATGTTTCTTCCGGTATCAGTGGCCCAGTGGGTCAGTTCTGACGGATCTACTCCGGGAAGTTTTCTGATGAGTCTGAGTGACTGGAAGTCAATTCCATATAACGTGATATTTTTCTTTCTTGTCGTCGTGTTTACTTATGTATATACCGCATTATTGGTAAATCCTCAGCAATATGCTGAATACCTTAAAAGACAGAATGCATTTATTCCAGGGATCAAACCTGGTAAAGCAACACAGGAATTTATTGATACATTAACGACCAGAGTCACATTGCCAGGATCCATATTCCTTGGATTGATTTCAATATTACCGGCAATTATTGCTGTTTTTGGTGTGAATGATTCTTTTGCATTATTCTTTGGAGGTACTTCACTACTGATTCTTGTGGCAGTAGTACTGGATACATTGCAACAGGTAGAAAGCTATTTATTAATGAGAAAATATGATGGTTTGGTTAAGTCTGGTCGTATCAAAGGCCGAAGCGGAATGCAGACCATTGGTGCAGGAATGTAATAAACTATGATTTATTACAAAACCCGGGAAGATATTGAGCAAATCCGCGAAAGTTGTCTTCTTGTAACTAAAACCCTCGCACATGTTGCCTCATTACTTAAGCCGGGTGTTACCGGAACTCAACTCGATAAGGAAGCAGAAACTTTTATAAGGGACCATAATGCAAAACCTGGATTCAAAGGCTATGGCGGATTCCCTGCAACGCTTTGCATTTCACCGAATGAAGCGGTTGTTCATGGCATTCCGGTAGATACACCTTTTACAGAAAAGGATATCATCAGCATTGATTGCGGTTCCTTTATGAATGGATACTTTGGAGATTCTGCATTTACATTTGCAATGGGAGATGTGAAGGAAGATGTCATGGAATTGTTGGTCACTACGTATGAATCTTTATATAAAGGAATAGAACAGGCTAAGTGCGGCAACAGGATAGGAGATATAGGTTATGCCATCCAGCATCACAATGAACAAAAGAGCTACAGTGTTGTCAGAGAGTTGGTGGGACATGGGATCGGAAAATCCCTTCACGAAGCACCTGAGATTCCAAACTACGGGAAAAGAGGAAGAGGACCTAAAATCAAGGAAGGCTTGGTAATTGCTATCGAACCAATGATCAATATGGGTGTAAAATCGGTAAAGCAAATGGGTGATGGATGGACTATTGTAACCAAAGATGGAAAGCCATCAGCGCACTATGAGCATACAATAGCCGTTTTGGAAGATAAAACCGAGATTTTATCGGATCATTCAGTCATTTTGGAAGCAGTAAAAAATAATCCTGAAATCAGGAATATCTCGCTAAAAAGTTAGATATTTGCACTCCAAAATTTTTTAATGGCAAAGAAAGATCTTATACAGCAGGATGGTACAATTGAAGAAGCACTCTCAAATGCAATGTTCAGGGTGCGTTTGGAAAATGACCACCTGATTGTTGCAACTATTTCAGGAAAAATGAGAATGAATTACATACGTATTCTTCCGGGAGACAAAGTTGCTGTGGAGATGTCGCCATATGATTTAACAAGAGGACGTATTACTTACAGATATAAATAGAATAATGAAAGTAAAAGCATCAATCAAGAAACGTTCAGCAGATTGCAAGATCGTGCGAAGAAAAGGCAAGCTGTATGTTATTAATAAAAAGAACCCACGGTTTAAACAAAGACAAGGATAATTATGGCACGAATTTCAGGAGTTGATTTACCAAAGAACAAGAGAGGCGTTATCGGTCTGACCTATATCTATGGCATCGGAAGAAGTAAAGCCAGCGAAATTTTGGGTAAGGTAGGCATTGATGAAAACGTAAAAGTCGATGACTGGACAGATGATAATGTTATGCAATTAACAAAGCTGATCCAGGATGATTATACAGTAGAAGGAGAGTTAAGATCCGAAGTACAAACAAATATTAAGAGATTGATGGATATCGTTTGTTACAGAGGGTTGAGACATAGGAAAGGGTTACCAGTCAGAGGACAAAGAACGCAAACTAACGCAAGGACAAGAAAAGGTCGTAAAAAGACTGTTGCTAATAAGAAGAAAGCCACTAAATAATAAATAGATGTCAAAAGCTAGAAAGGCAAAAAAAAGGAAAGTACATGTTGAGCCGGAAGGCTTGGCTTATATTAAGGCAAGCTTCAACAACATCATCATTTCATTGACCAATAAGCAAGGTCAGGTGATATCCTGGGCTTCAGCAGGTAAAGCAGGATTCAGAGGTTCCAAAAAGAATACACCATTTGCTGCTCAGATTGCTGCTAAAGATGCCGCACAGGTGGCTTATGATGCAGGCATGAGATATGCACAGGTTTATGTAAAAGGACCTGGTTCCGGAAGAGAAGCAGCAATTAGAGCGATAGATGAGATCGGTATAAGGATAACACGAATTAAGGACGTTACTCCTTTACCGCACAATGGCTGCAGACCTCCAAAAAGAAGAAGAGTATAATAAACTTAATAAGAGATTAGATTAAATGGCTAGATATACTGGACCAAAAACAAAAATGGCGAGAAGATTCGGAGAACCGATCTTTGGGCCTGATCGCAGTTTTGAAAAAAGAAAATATCCTCCTGGTCAACATGGCCCGTCAAGAAGAAGGAAACAAAAATCAGATTACGCGATTCAGTTAACTGAAAAACAGAAAGCAAAATACACTTACGGTATTCTTGAAAGACAATTCCGTAACCTGTTTGTAAAAGCAAGCAGGAAAAGTGGTGTAACCGGTGAAATCCTGCTTCAGTACCTTGAAGCAAGGTTAGACAATGCTGTTTTCCGATTAGGTATTTCTCCAACGAGAAGGGGTGCAAGGCAACTTGTTGCGCACAAACACATACTAGTTAATGGCAAATTAACCAATGTGCCTTCTTACCTGTTGAAACCCGGCGATGTTATTTCTATAAGAAACAAATCCCGAAATCTTGAAGTAATCCTGAATTCAATCAGTGCAAAATCTGATATCCGCAAGTTTACCTGGCTGGAATGGAATCCTGAAAGAATGGAAGGAACGTTTATGGAATACCCGGAAAGAGAGAAAATTCCTGAAAAAATCAACGAACAGTTGATTGTTGAACTTTATTCAAAGTAGAATAAACAGAACAAACATATTTTGCTGCTTGGTTCATGCAGTTTCATAATAAAAATCTTAATTAAGGTATGAGTATCCTAAATTTTCAGAGACCTAATAAAATTTTATTAACAAAAGTTGATGATTTTGATGGGACCTTTGAATTCAAGCCTCTTGAGCCTGGATTCGGTCAAACAATCGGAAATTCTATCAGAAGAGTATTGTTGTCTTCCTTAGATGGTTATGCTATTTCTGCGGTACGAATTGCCGGAGTTGACCATGAGTTCTCAACGATCAAAGGTGTTGTAGAAGATGTCGTGGATATCATTCTGAATATCAAGCAGGTCAGAATAAAGCCTGAAATTGAACTTCCGGATTCAGACGTGGAGAAGATTTACCTTACAATCAGTGGCAAAGACAAACTTACGGCTGCAGATATTGAAGCGCATACCAATATTTTCAAGGTAATGAATCCTGATCTTGTGCTTTGCAATATGGATAATAGTGTAAACCTTGAAATAGAACTGACAGTCACCAAAGGCAGAGGTTATGTGCCAGCCAGTGAGACTTTGACGAAGGATGCACCAATTGGGGTTATTCCTGTTGATGCTATTTATACGCCGATTAAGAAAGTGGCTTACAGGGTTGAGAATACAAGGGTTGGTCAAAGAACCGACTATGAAAAGCTGACTATAGATATTCAGACTGATGGAACAATTCATCCCGAAGATGCCGTTAAGGAAGCTTCAAGAATCCTGATCCAGCACCTGATGCTTGTGACTGATGAAAATATCACTTTCGATACAGACAAAGGTCGTGAAGATGATATCGTGGATGAGCACATCCTGCACATGAGGAAGCTGCTCAAAACACCTCTTGAAGACCTTGATCTATCTGTCAGAGCATACAATTGCCTGAAAGCGGCTAAGATCAACTCATTGGGAGAGATGGTGAAATATGATACAAACGAATTACTTAAGTTCAGAAACTTCGGTAAGAAATCACTTGTAGAAATTGAAGAATTGCTACAAAATAAAGGTCTGACATTTGGAATGGATCTTTCAAAGTATAAGTTAGACGAAGAATAAAAGGAATCGTATCGACTCTTAAGGATTCCGATTTTTAATTCACAAAACGCTGTTCCATAGCTATAAAAGTCGATTGGAGCGTGAAACAGTAGTGGTGCAAATATATTGTCATGAGACATAATAAAAAGTTCAATCACCTTGGACGTAAGAAAGGACACAGGAGAGCTCTTCTGAAAAACCTTTCAAATGCATTGATCGAACACAAAAGGATCAATACAACATTGGCAAAAGCCAAGGCTTTAAGGGTTCATGTCGAACCGATAATTACCAAAGCAAAGAGCGATACTATTCACTCAAGAAGAACAGTATTCAGTTACCTGCAGAGTAAAGAAGCAGTAAAAGAACTATTTGGTACTATAGCTGGCAAAATTGGAGAAAGACCGGGAGGATACCTTCGAATCATTAAAACAGGATTCAGGAAAGGTGACGGTGCTGAAATGGCAATGATCGAATTTGTGGATTTCAATGAAATTTACACAAATGCCAAAGAAGGCAAAAGTGGCGGAAGAAGGAGAAGAAGAAAGAAGAAGGCAGGCGGTGAAACACCACCTGTGGCTACCCAGGAAGAAGAGTAAGAATAATAACTTCTTAAGATATTTAATTGGGCAATAGTGTTATCATTATTGCCCAATTATATTATACAAAATCATATATTTGCAGCGCGTCAGATCAAATCAAACTCTATGTTTAACCATGCTTCACATAATGCGGTTCTTCTACTTGAAGACGGAACCGTTTTCAAAGGCAGGGCTGCAGGAATTCAAGGTATCGGTACAGGTGAAATTTGTTTTAATACCGGTATGACAGGATACCAGGAGATATTTACAGACCCTTCTTATTTTGGACAAATTCTGGTAACAACCAATGCACATATTGGCAATTACGGCATAAAGAATACTGAACAAGAATCGGACAAAATCCAGATAGCCGGATTGGTTTGTAAGAATTTTACAGATGCTTTTTCCAGGCCTGTTGCTGATACTTCAATACAAAGTTATTTTGAAGCCAATAATATCGTTTGTATACACCAGGTAGATACACGGGCAATCGTAAGACATATTCGGAGTAAAGGTGCCATGAATTGTTTGATTTCAACATCAGAACTGGATATTGATAAATTAAAGGAAGAATGCAAGAGAATACCTTCGATGGAAGGTCTTGAACTTGCTTCCAGGGTATCTACTAAGGAGGTATATACTATGGGTGACGAAAATGCCGGTGTCAGGATTGCTGTACTTGATTTTGGAACCAAGAAAAATATACTTAGATGCTTTGCAGAACGTGGAGCTTACCTGAAAGTTTTTCCGGCCAAAACAGGTGTAGAAGAGATAAATGCTTTCGGTGCTGATGGCTATTTCCTTTCAAATGGTCCCGGAGATCCTGCTTCGATGGATTATGCGGTAAAGACGATCAAAGAATTACTGAAATTAAATAAACCTATGTTCGGTATCTGTCTTGGGCACCAACTACTGGCCCTGGCAAATGACATACATACTTATAAAATGCATCATGGTCACCGTGGTATAAACCACCCGGTGAAAAACCTGGTTACAGGATATTGTGAAATCACAAGTCAGAATCATGGCTTCGGCGTCAGTCCTCAAGCCATCGAAGCGAGTGAGTTGGTCGAGATAACGCATGTTAATCTTAATGATAATACAATAGAAGGGATCAAAGTAAAAGGCAAACCTGCCTTTTCAGTACAGTATCACCCTGAAGCTTCTCCCGGACCACATGATTCCAGGTACCTTTTTGATGACTTTATTGAGACTATTAAATCACATAAAAATTAATTGAAGTGAGCAGAATATCAGATATAACTGCAAGACAGATCCTTGATTCAAGAGGAAATCCAACGATAGAAGTCGATGTTTTAACTGAAAATGGCTATGTAGGTCGGGCTGCAGTACCTTCAGGTGCATCTACCGGTGCCTATGAAGCTGTAGAGTTACGAGATGGTGACAAGGATGTATACCTCGGAAAAGCAGTTTCAAAAGCAGTATCCAATGTAAATAACCAGATCATGGAATCCCTGATTGGAGAAGATATATTTGATCAGAGACTCATTGATGAAAGAATGATCAGCCTTGATGGAACTGAAAACAAAGGGAATCTTGGTGCCAATGCGATACTGGGAGTTTCACTGGCGGTTGCCAAAGCTGCAGCGCAGGAATCAGGTCAGTCATTATACAGGTATGTAGGCGGGGTCAATGCCCATGTGTTACCAGTACCTATGATGAATATACTTAATGGAGGTTCGCATGCTGACAATAGCATAGACTTCCAGGAATTCATGATCATGCCTGTGGGTGCAGAGCGATTCAAGGATGCACTAAGAATGGGAGTGGAAGTTTTTCACCATTTGAAAAGTGTACTTAAATCAAATAATTATTCTACTAATGTAGGTGACGAAGGTGGTTTTGCTCCAAATATAAAATCGAACAAGGAAGCTATTGAAATCGTTCTCAAAGCAGTTGAACAGGCAGGATACAGGCCTGGGGAGGATATTCTGATAGCCATGGATGCAGCAACTTCAGAATTCTACCTGAGAGATGAAAAAATGTACCATTTCCACCAATCCACCGGCGATAAGTTAAGCTCGGATGAAATGATTGCCTACTGGAGTGATTGGGTAAATAATTACCCGATTATATCAATTGAAGATGGACTCGATGAAGACGACTGGAGTGGCTGGTCCAAACTAAACAATGCTTTGGGAAATAAGGTGCAACTGGTCGGAGATGATCTGCTTGTAACCAATACAAAACGACTTAAGAGAGGTATTGATGAGGCTTGTGCCAATTCAATTTTAATCAAGGTAAACCAGATTGGTTCATTATCAGAAACGATTGAAGCAGTTCAGATGGCACATAACAACAACTGGACTTCTGTTATGAGTCACAGGTCCGGGGAAACTGAAGATACAACGATTGCGGATCTGGCTGTAGCCCTTGGTACAGGACAAATCAAGACCGGTTCAGCATCAAGAAGTGACAGGATCGCCAAGTATAACCAGTTATTGAGAATAGAAGAAGAATTGGGGTCTATGGCTTATTATCCCGGTAAAACCGCTTTTAAGCAATAGAATTAATATATTTACATTACAAAAATTTGTAATGGGTCTTAAGAAGAAACTACGTAACCATTCAAATGAGCTCAGTTCCAATAAGTGGGTTAACAAGTACACGCTAACCATTGCCTTATTTGCTGTCTGGATGATGTTTTTTGATAAATACAATGTATTTACTCAAGTCAAACTAAGTCAGACATTAAGTGGATTAGTTGCTAAGAAGAGCAATTACGAGATTGAACTTGAAAACGCCCTTAAGGAAAGAGAGATCATTAACAGCGATATTGAAAAATACGCGCGTGAGAAATATCTCATGCACAGAGATAACGAACAAGTAATCATAATCAACTAAGGAATGAGTGTATTAGTAAACAAGGAATCAAGAATTATAGTCCAGGGGATTACAGGCAAAGAGGGGAGTTTTCATGCTTCTCAAATGATAAAATATGGCACCAATATTATTGGCGGCGTGACACCTGGTAAAGGTGGTCAGGTACATCTTGACCGACCGGTGTATAATACTGTTTCTGATGCCGTAAAACATGGGGGAGCAGATACTTCTGTCATTTTTGTCCCGCCTGCATTTGCAGGTGATGCCATCATGGAAGCTGCTTCTGCAGGAATAAAAGTCATTGTTGCTATAACAGAAGGTATTCCGATTCAGGATATGGTAAAGGTAAAAGCATACCTGGAAGATATCGAATGTCGCCTTATCGGACCTAATTGTCCGGGTGTTATCACACCTGGTGAAGCCAAAGTAGGTATCATGCCAGGATTTATTCATACCCCTGGAAGGATTCGAATCATATCC
>JABDPK010000007.1 GCA_013042795.1 Saprospiraceae bacterium
ATCATAAGCGCATTATAAAGAAATCAATAGAAAATGTTTTGGTATTGTACCATACTCTTTCCACTCAAGAAGACAAATTATGGCCTAAAGAAAACTGGCCAAAAATGATATTTAAGGATGGGTTAGAGATAGGTTCTGAAGGAAGCCATGGCCCTATCCGATATAAAGTCCTTGAATATGAAAAATCAGGCAGAATAGTATTCGAGTTTAAAAAACCTAATGGCTTTAACGGTATCCATAAATTTGAAATTTCTGAAATCGACCCTGAAAACACACTCATTGAGCATACCATTGATATGACCACAAGCGGATTTGGAACTATTAAATGGCTATTGGCTATTCGAAGTTTGCATGATGCGTTGATCGAAGATGCATTTGATAAGATTCAAGAGCATTTTGATCATGATTATCAGAAAGCTGAATGGAGTCCTTGGGTAAGAACATTAAGAGCAATATTTAAATAAATGCTTCCTATAAATTTTCAGTTTGAAAGTCTTAAATCCTGATTGTGGATTCTTCCACCCCATAAACCCCTTCAGTCGAAATACCCAAAATCACAAAATCCCAAAATCCCAAAATCTCGAAGTCTCAAAGTCACAAAATCCCAAAGTCTCGACATCTTGTAATATATTCAATAATCTTTCAGAAGGCGGACAGATTACTATGCCGATTGCTGAAACTTTCTGGTGTGATTACTTTGGGATGGTTACTGATAAATTTGGCGTGAGCTGGATGGTCAGTTTTAACGCAAAACAATCGTAATATAAATTTATAATCAATGCAAAATATATTTTGGACGTTTCTGATTTGTTTTTGCTTTTTAGGATGTAATATGAATCCTAACAAAGAGGCCAGAATTCGGAAACTTGAAATAGAACTTGAGCAAACGAAAGAACACATCAAAACTCTTGAAGAAAGAGTAAATGTCCTGGAAGATGTCAATGAGAATCTAAATTCAAGGATTGATGAATTGGCAATATGAATGAACATATATTGCGATAGAAAATGAAGGGATGTTATGCATGCATATACTCATTGAATGGCTTGCTGAGATGTATTTCACGAGTATTAAAATATTTAGATCCAAATGGATTATATAACTGAAAAAACATATGATGGTAAAGATTTTACTCAAGATACTTTGAAGAAAGGGGAGTATGAATTGTGCATATTTATTAATTGTAATTTTTCAGATTCTGATTTGTCGGATCTTCTATTTATAGAATGTGAATTTATTGAGTGTAATTTGAGCAACTGCAAATTATACGGTACTTCTTTCCAGGAAGTAAAATTCAGTCAAAGTAAAATGTTGGGATTACAATTTGACAGCTGTAACGATTTCAATTTGTCCATTTCATTTGAATGTTGTAAGCTGGACCATTCGGTTTTTCAAAAGATGAACCTAAGCAGGTCTTCATTTGATGACTGTCAGATGGAAGGCGTAGATTTTGAAGAAGCTGAAATGATGGATGTGAAACTGCTGAAATGTGATTTGCTCAATGCCAATTTTGACAGAACCAATCTTGAGAACGCGGATCTTAGCTATTCCAGGAATTACAGGATAGACCCCGAGAGAAATAATATCAAAGGCGCAAGATTTTCATTCCCGGAAGTTGCGGGCTTATTGGAAAAATACAATATCATAATCGAATAAAGTGAAACGAAGGAAAATCCTGCGGGAGGAATCATGCTGTTCAGGGCAATCCAGGCTTTAATAATGTGAATAATAGTGAACCTGATCACGGGTATGAAATGAAAAGAAGACAATGTAATTATGTAATGAACTTTTAATTTTAAGAACTTCATGCGTTTTACTATTTAAACAGGAGATATAGAACATCATTATTTAATATCATCCATTGCCCGGGGAGACCGGAAAGCTTTTCGTGAACTTTACGATCTTTTTTCTGATAAGGTGTATAATACTTCACTGAGTTATGCACGAAATGATCAGGATGCAGAAGAAATTACCCAGGATGTATTTACGAAAATTTACCGGGGTGCAGGTAAATTTAAAGGTGACTCAGCAGTTGGCACCTGGATCTACAGGATCACTGTCAATACTTCTCTCAATCATTTAAAAAGTAAAAAGAAGTTCTCCATTCTTAATTTTGGAGAAAGCCAAAAAGACAAACCTGATTTTGATCACCCAGGTGTAATTTTGGAAAATAAAGAAAATGCACGAATCCTATTCCAGGTAATTGGTACTTTACCGGAAAGCCAAAAAACCGCATTCATTCTCAGTTTTGTTGAAGAACTCCCAAGACAGGAAGTAGCCGATATTATGGAAACTTCATTGAAAGCAGTAGAATCTCTTTTGCAAAGAGCTAAAAAGAATTTGAGAGTTAAACTTGAAAAAGATTATCCTAACCGAAGGAAATTGAAATAATCGATGTCTAAAATAATATCATTCAAAATCCATGTATATGAAACATGATGACAAAGAGAAATGGATAGATGATGTCTTGGGAAGTATGAAAGGCATCCAGCGTGCTAAGCCTGGAGCTGATTTGTTTTCCAGGATCGAACAGAATATTGAGGCTCCGGGCGCCAGGTTGATTCCTATGCGTCAATGGAGTTACGGGATTGCTGCAGCCGTGATTATCCTTGTCCTGAATGTTTTTGCATTTCGTCAGATCACGGAGTATAATCAGTCAAATAATACTGAAATGCTTGTATCGGGAGAATCCGATGAATCGCTTTTTTCAAACTATAACATCTATGAAAGATGAAACAATTACAGTTTTACAAATACGCTGCATTGGGATTACTGATACTGAACCTTTCAATGATCACTTTCTTTTTTTTAACAAAGCCTAAAAAGCCCTTGCATCCTGGTCCGGGAGGACCGGAAAAAGCAGGGGATATCCTGAAACTGGATGATCAGCAAACCGAAAGGTTTTTGAAATTTGCTGAAAGACACAGTCGACAAATTGATATTGTAGATATGCGGCAAAGAAAATTATTGAAACCTTATTTTAAATCGATAATTACAGGGGAAGGAACGGAAATAAATGATAATCGGATCGAACAGGCCTTACAACTTGAAAGGAAAAAAATCGAATCAACATATAGTCACTTTGGAGATATTAAAACTTTGCTCAAATCAGAACAGCAAACCAATTTTGAAAAATTTATTGATCATGCACTCGGGAAAATACTAAAGGAGCAGAGAAAACCACCGCCACCTCCAAAGGGCAGATAAATGCTTTGATAGAAGTAAAGTTTATGCCCTTCATTCAAAGTCCTTGAAAAAGAAAAGCTGTTTTAAAAAAAAAGTCATTCTACCGAAGGATTGTCGGAATTCAATTGTCAAAACCAGAAATTAAAAAAAATCAAACATGAAATATTTAGTAAGTCTATTCATTGTCCTGACAGGAATAATATTATTGACAAGCTCTTGCAATGATGATGATCCTTCTTGTGTTGAAATCACCTGGTACCAGGATGCTGATGGGGATGGCCTTGGCAACCCTGACATAAGTCTTGATGCGTGTGAACAGCCGGAAGGATATATTGATAATTCAGATGACGATGATGATACTCCCGGTGAAAATATTTACTCCATAGATGAATCTTACTTCAACAGCGCTTCGCTTCTCTCTTTTTCAGTAGTCAACTGTACTCTTGAAAATGGCTCTTCAACAAGCTGTTACCAGATTGTTTTCAAAAGCAATCCGGTTGAAAATGGTCCTTATTGTCCTGAAACAATTGATGATATCGGAGGACTTGGCATCTATGATGGGAATACCAATCCTGGTTTCCAGGTGATGAAAAGAAGTTTGTGGGAAGCGATGGAAGCTGATGGATATGATATTGTTGATGCCAATGGAAACATCACTATTGTAGATCCGGGAAGTATATCCGGACCTCCTACAAGTACAGTAGCTTGCCTGGAAGCCGCTCCTGATGATAACCTGCAATTGACCTTCATGATACCTGTGGAACCAGAGCTATTGGGATCACCGGATCAAATTCAAATCGTTGAAAACCTTGGCGTCTCAATTGATGGAATTCCTCTGACAGGAGATCCACCATCTGTGACACAGGGCCCTCCGGGTATGCCGGGCGGTGGTCAGGCCGGTGGCGGCATACCTTCCATTGATCCTTGCGGTGGACATATGGATCCATTTGGTTATTACCATCTGCATTTTGTACCCCAGGAAATGAACAATGTATTGGAAGCTTATAATATCACCGAAGTAAGTTGTTCGAATTTTGCACAAAGTGAAACGGCCCTGGTTGGATTTGCGAAAGATGGATTCCCGATTTATGCATCAAAAGACAGTGACGGTAGTTTGCCTTCAGATTTGGATGCATGTAATGGACATACAACTGCAACTTCAGATTTTCCTGGAGGCGTATATCATTACCATGCATCAGGTACAGAAGCACCGAATATACCTCCATGTCTTGCAGGGGCAGCTGCAGTCAATTCATTTACATACAGATAATTTATAAATGATGAAATATATTCTGTTAGTTGTATCAATATTTCTCCTTTGTTTCAATGTCATGGGACATAATCCTTTGACAGCGAAGATTGAATTAAAGGCAACGAATGAGCGCGGAGCCGTCCTTGGTATTTATCTCAGTCAGACCGGCTTGCACCAGGCATTGATCAAAAAATATGACGAAGTGGATTTTGAATCAATGGCTGTGCATGACTATAAAGAACTTATTGTAAAATATATGAAAGAGCATGTTGAGTTAAAAGCAGATAAGCAGCCATTAACAATAGGAGAGGGTGGTATCAGCCTTGGTAATCATCAGACGGATCTGAAATTTTTTATTGACAATTATCCTGGCCAGACCAGATCGCTGGATATTCATATCAATGCATTTGAAGAAAATGATAACCACCATACAGTTTTTTGGTGGAAACGGCCAGATGGCAAATCAAAGGTTATTCTATCAAAGAAAGCTAATGATTTCAGGGCAATTTTGACTGAAGGTTCGGGAGATTCCATGTATGCAATTGTAGAAACAGGGAACAATGTCTGGTACTTGATTGTAGGTGTTTTTTTGTTTTTTGCAGGTATTCTGTTTGTTAGATTCAGGTAGTTTAATAGGTACATCAATTTCAGAGGATTTAAAAATGGCATCAAATTTTTACAATTCAAATCTCAAATGCAACAACGTTGCAAAAAATGATTATCTTTAAGATGAGAACAAAATCTGATAAAATGAAAAGAACATATTTGCATGTTATAATGGCTTTGTTTTGCTTATCTCTTCTTATGACTTCATGTGGGAAAGATGACCCGATCATTCCAAATGAAGAAGAATTAATCACTACCCTTAATTATACACTTACATCTAACAATGGAAATACTCTAACCCTCAGTTTCAAAGATCTTGACGGAGATGGTGGCGATGAACCAGTTGTTACAGGAGGAAGCCTTGAAAGAAACCAATCCTATACCGGGATGTTGGAAATATTGAATGAATCTGAATCACCTGCAGAAAATATTACTGAAGAAATAGAGGAGGAGGATGTAGATCACCAGTTCTTTTTTCAAACGGATATTACCGGCCTGACTGTTTCCTATAATGATCAGGATAGCAATGGTAATCCGGTAGGACTTAATACGATATTAACGACCGGTGAAACTGGTGCTGGATCATTAACGATTATACTAAAACATGAACCTGTGAAGGAAGCTTCTGGTGTGTCAGAAGGAAACATCACTAACGCAGGAGGTGAAACAGATATTTCTGTTACCTTTCCAATAAATGTTCAATAGAATATATCTAATATATTTTATCCTTTGTCTTTCAATTGGTATTGGAACTGCACAGGAATGTTCACTATCGATATCTGGTAGGGTAATAGATGAACATTCTCAACTTCCACTATCCTTTGTAAATGTCATCGTACAGGAATTAGCAGAAGGCAATTCCACAAATGATGATGGAGAATATAGTTTTAAGACACTCTGTCCTGGTGAATATCATCTTATATTCTCACATATTGGATGTGATCCGATCCAGATGCACATCCATCTGGATCATGATACGATAATTGATGTCTTCCTTGAGCATACGCCGGTCTCGCTGGACAATATTGTAATCCATGGACATACTAGAAATTTGAATAATCAGCCCAATCTTTCTTTGAACAGGCAGGTTATAGAAGATAATACCAATGAGAATCTTTCAGCATTGCTTGAAAATGAAACAGGCGTTCAAATCCTCAGAAATGGCAGTGGTATTGCCAAGCCAGTTGTTCATGGTATGTACGGTAACCGGTTGACTATTCTTAATAATGGAATTGCGCAGAGCGGACAACAATGGGGTAATGGTCACAGTCCTGAAATAGATCCTTTGTCAGCAGACAAGATTACTGTATTAAAAGGTGTTAATGCCATTGAATACGGAGGAGGAAATCTTGGCGGTGCAATCCTTGTAGAACCAAATAAAATCAGCAGGGAACCACACCTGCATGGTCAGGTAAATTATGCATATGAGACAAACGGAAGGGGCCATAATCTGAATGCCCGTGTTGAAAAATTTTCACCAGTCCTGGCCTGGAGAATTAATTCAACAATAAAGAATTATGGCGATAAAAAATCTGCTGATTATTTCCTGAATAATACAGGACTTGAAGAACTAAACTTTGCGGTTCAGTTGGAAAAGGCATGGAATAATAGATTGTTGTTGGATTTTTATGCCAGTACCTTCAATACAAAACTGGGCGTTTTGCGCGGTTCCCAGGTAGGTAATCTTTCAGACCTTGAAACAGCTTTGACCAGGGATGTTCCATTTTATACTGATGAGGAATTCAGTTATGAAATTGAAGCTCCCAAACAGGAAGTTTCTCATCATTTGCTAAAACTCAAAGCGAAATATTTCATAGATGATCACCAATACATGCAATTGGTTCTGGCTGGCCAAAAAAATGTACGGCGAGAATTCGATGTCCGTCGAAGTGGCAGATCAGATATCCCGGCAATGAGCCTGGATCAGTATACGATGAATGCCGAATTGAAATATTTTAAAGAATTTGGAGAAAACTGGGAGCTACAGATCGGAAATCAAAACATTTTTATTGATAATACCAATAACCCTGAAACTGGGATCCTTCCTTTGATCCCGGATTATTTGTCCTGGGAAACGGGGGTATATACAACATTGACAAAACAGCACGAAAGGATAAATTTCAATCTGGGGATGCGTTACGATTTTGAGTACCAGGATGTAGTTACAATTACAAATACAGAACCCAGAAAAATTGCCCGGTATGAGAATAATTTCCACAATGCAGGTGGCGTTGCCGGATTAAAATATGATTTAAGCCATACCCAATCACTTTCATTTCAATCGGGAGTGGCAATGCGGAATCCGGCTATCAATGAATTATACAGCAATGGTCTTCACCAGGGGGTAAGTGGTATCGAAGAAGGAGATACCGAACTCAATAAAGAAATATCATTCAAATCTACGCTTGATTATAAATGGCTACCAAATGCCCGGTTTTCATTTAATACCTTAATGTACTTCCAGAAGTTCAATGACTATATTTTTCTGAATCCACAGGAAGAGATCAGATTGACAATTCGGGGTGCTTTTCCTGTTTTTAGCTATGAGCAAACGGATGCGCATATTTATGGACTTGATATTTCGACGCAATACATGATCGGTAATTCATTATTTGGATTGTTGAAATACAGCTATATCAGGGGAGAAGACACTGAGAATGACATCCCCCTTGTGAATATCCCTTCCAATAGCTTTTATGGCAGTTTGACTTTCAGACACAACAAGTCAATAAATTTATCATCACGGACCCGACTGGAACAACTGGAGGTTGAATTAAATAACAGGTATGTCTTTATGCAAAATAACCTCTTGCCTGATCAAGATTTTGTTTTACCACCTGGAGCTTATAATTTGACAGGAATCAGGATTTCTTCCAACCTGATCATGCCTGGTCAGAATATAAGGTTCTTTACCAAGATAGAAAACCTGTTCAATGTAAAATACAGGGATTACCTGAACCGGCAACGATATTTTGCAGATGATACAGGAATCAGTATTACCCTTGGTCTTAAACTCAAGTTCTAATCAAGCAGCTATATATTCTTTAATCCAATGATTTTGGTCACAACCCAAGTCCCATTTGTAAACTTCATAATATTTGTTAACTTTGAAATACAAAGTACTTTGAAATGAAAGAAAAATATTTGGATGATCTAAAAGATATCAGGGAGATCATGAACAGGTCTTCGCGGTTTATTTCACTAAGTGGCTTATCTGGTATTTCTGCAGGTATCTTTGGATTAGCCGGAGCATTCCTGGCTTACAGATTCGTGTTTTCCGGTCAGAATTACCTTGTATATGATCAGATTAGCATTCCCGGGACAGCCCTTTCACAATTAATCTTTATTGCATTAGCTGCATTCACACTGGCTATATCAACCACAATTTATTTTACAACCAGGCAAAGCAAAAAAAAGCAGTTAGGAATCTGGGATCAGCAAACGAAAAACTTGTTATTCAACTTAATCACACCATCAATTACGGGAGGTATAGTATCCATCATTTTGATGCTGAAAGGGTATGTTGGAATTGTTGTTCCGTTAACACTGGTATTCTATGGCCTGGCTCTTTATACTGCCAGCAACTTTACTATGAAAGAGGTTAGAATACTTGGATTTATTCAAATCGTCCTAGGGATTATTGCGCTCTTGTTTGTTGAATACAGCCTACATATTTGGGCAGTCGGGTTTGGATTGGTACACATCGTTTATGGTATTATCGTCGAACGAAAGTATAAGCCGTGAAAGCTGTATTAAAAAATCTGGACAAAGCCTTCGAAAATAAAATCCGGCTATGTATCATGTCGGCACTGGTTGCCAGTGATCATAAGGATTTCATTTCACTCAGGGAATTGCTGGATGTAACTGACGGCAACCTGGCGACCCATTTAAAGTCCCTTGAAAAAAGCCGGTACATCAGTTTTGAAAAGGAATTTGTAAACAGGAAACCCAAAACGAAGTACTACGCCACAGAGCAGGGAAGGAAGGCTTTTCAAAAGCATATCAATGCGATAGAAGAATTACTCAAAATAAATTAGAATACATGGAAATTCATTCAGGAACATCTCATACAATCAATTGGATCATTGCAATGCTTTTTATTACAATAGGCATACTCAATATATTCCTGGTTCATCCGCTAAAAGGTATATTTTATATCCTTTTATCCATTATCTATTTGCCTCCAATTCATGAATCACTCCAATCCAAAATCGGATTTTCGATAAGCAATGTTTTGAAATTTGCCCTGGCAATTATGATTCTATGGGGAACACTGGCTGTAGGTGATTTAATGGAATTGTTTGAGGCGTGGATGCTTGGATCATAATCGATGGAATGCATTTAAGAAATATTTATAAAAAATAATGGAAATATCATGAGTCATAATTATTCAAAAATCCTGAAAATGAGCATTATCTTATTGATCATGTCTGCCTATGCCTGTAATTCTGATCGATCAGAGATTCCATCCCAAATGGAATTTGAAAAAGAGAAATGGCATCTGAAGGAAGGTAAGGATTATACCTACCGATATCC
>JABDPK010000010.1 GCA_013042795.1 Saprospiraceae bacterium
TTTCCTGGGCATCTCCAAAATATTGGATGATATGATTTTTGAATCCAGAAGATTCTATGAATTCATCAGCAAATCCTTTCAATGATTCATTCTTCTCAAGGGTTACGATTTTTCCATCCTGCCCCAGTCCATGCGCAAGGCAGATTGTTCCATATGAGGTGAATGTACCTATTTCAAGAATGTACTGCGGGTTAATGATTTTAGATATCATGCCAAGAAATAAACCTAGATAAGGCCCGGAAATCATTTTAAGCTGATTGGTTGATTTAGACCTTTCTTCAAGTCCATTAAGATATTCTGGTACTGTTGAAGACATTGATTTACAATATTCATATATACCATCAGAGGTGATCTTTTCCTGATTGTTATTGTCCATATACTTTTTTATTGATGAATGGATGTGCAAATACAATGAGCATAATGAATATCATACCCCAGTAAAAAGTCCCGGTCATTTCCTTATGTTCCTTTAAGATGATTATTGCAAGGAATATTCCATAAACAGGTTCCATATTGATAACAAGATTCGCGTCGAATGCAGAGACTTCCTTGAGGGCATTGATACTTATTACATAAGCTAATGTTGTACATGCCAAGGCAAGGATCAACAGGTATATCCAGTCGCTTTTATCGGGCATAAAACCATATTCTCCACCAACAAAAAAGGGTAGGAGAATCGAAAGAAAAAGAAAAGCAGAGGTCATCTCAAGGAAACTTATTTCAAAGGGGCTGGCCAGGTGTACAAGTTTTTTATTGAAGCATGCAAAAATCGAAGCAAGGAAAGCAGACAATAGTGCTGTACCGAGGCCCAGAAGCATTCCGAATTCCAGGTTGCTTGCAATCAAAAGCATGGGTGGTATGATCAGAAGTCCCAGGACGACTTCCAGGAGCATGAATTTCTTCCCTGTAATTATAGGTTCTACTATTGATGTAAATAAAGACGTAGTTGCCATCGCTGCAAGCACAACAGAAGCATTAGAAAATTTAATTCCCCCGTAAAACGTCAGCCAGTGGATAGCTACAAGGATGCCTATTCCTGAATATTTAAGTATCAGGCTAAGTGGTAATTTTTTTAACGTCATTCCAAACTGGATAAAAAATAACAGGCTGACACTTGTAATGAGCACCCGCCACCAGACTAGGCTTAATGCAGAAATAGAAATCAGGTCACCAAGTATAGCGGTCAATCCGAAAAGAATGACTGCCAGGTGAAGCTGAAGATATGCCACTAATTTTTTACTCATGGTTTCAAGCAAATATTGGAAACTAAAAGTCATTATGGCAATTATTTTCTCAAAATCTACATTTGACCAACAATTAATGCTGAAAAACTATATTTTTGAATTTCTTAAACACACTGAATGCCACTTAATATTGGAGATAAAGCACCTGTCTTTACACTAAAGGACAGCGATAAAAACGACGTAAGTCTGTCGGATTTTCAAAACAAGAATGTTGTTATATTGTTTTTCCCATTCGCCTTTTCAGGCGTTTGCGAGGCCGAACTTTGTTCTATCAGGGATGATAGTAACAGATATAATGACTTGAATGCCCAGGTGATGGCTATTTCTGTCGACTCTCCATTTGCACTAGCAAAATTCAAAAGCGAGAACCAGTTGCAATTCCCCGTGTTATCAGATTTTAACAAGACCGTTTGCAGGGCATATGATGCCATTTATGAAGACACTCCGCTTGGTCTGCGTGGTGTTGCAAAAAGGTCTGCATTTGTCATTGACCGGGAAGGCATTGTAAAATATGCTGAAGTGTTGGAAAATGCCTTAAATTTACCCAACTTTGAAGCAGTGAAGCAAGCGCTTTCTGATTTGCAGTAATATCCTTAATGAATTAATTATGTCGAAAGATCTAGACTCCGTATTGACCGATGAATTGAATGAATTACTTGTAGTTGAGCAGGATTCAAAAACAGGATTTCAAACTGCGCAGTTGCTTGTCTACAATGATGATTTCAATACTTTTGATTGGGTCATTCAATGTTTCATGGAAGTATGTAATCATACTTTTGAACAATCCGAACAACTCTCTCTTATTGTACACTATAAAGGAAAGGCTGTTGTAAAAACAGCAGACATGGCTGTACTTAAGCCTATGAAAGAAGCGCTTGTTGAACGCGGACTTTCTGCTGTTATTGAAGTAATGGTAGAAGATAAATAGTGGCATTTTATCTGCCTCCTGGGGTAGACTTTTTTCCTCATCCATTTCTAGCTGATAATGATGGACTCCTTGCTGTAGGCAGTGAAGTCTCTTTAAATCAGATTCTCCTGGCATATCAGTATGGTATATTTCCATGGTCCAATAGTGAAGACCCCCTCCTATGGTGGTTTACTCATCCAAGGTGTGTGTTATATCCTTCAAAGATCAAAGTTTCCAAGAGTATGAGATCCTATTTGAATGGAAACAGATTTGAGTGGTCAGTAGACAGGGATTTTGCAAAAGTTATAAGTCTCTGCCGGAAGATTGACAGACCCGGACAGGGAGATACCTGGATTACATCTGAGATACATAATATTTTCCTGGAACTACATGAAATGGGGTTTGCCCATTCTGTAGAAGTCTGGAATGAAAACGAGATCGTAGGCGGATTGTACGGCTTATCAATAGGGAAAATATTCTATGGGGAATCCATGTTTTCACTTCAGGCCAATGCTTCAAAGTTTGCATTGATCAAGTTATGTCATTTTTTGAAGGAAAGGGAATTCGACCTTATTGATTGTCAGCAGGAAACCAGACATTTGATGAGTCTTGGAGCAGAATTAATTTCTGCAGAAACTTTTATGGATCATCTTCGTTTAAATATTTTTAAGTCAGGAAAGAATGAAGATTGGACTTTATAATTTTAATATGCTATGATCACATTTGAAAAATTCAAACTGGATAATGGACTGATTGTCATTCTGCATGAGGATGAAAGTACACCTCTTGCAACTGTAAACATCTTATATAAGGTAGGATCTAGAAATGAAGATCCGGGTAAAACAGGATTTGCCCATTTATTCGAACACCTGATGTTTGGAGGATCAAAGCATGTATCAGATTATGATATTCCAATCCAGGAGTCCGGTGGAGACAACAATGCATTCACCAATAATGATATCACAAATTTCTACAATGTCCTCCCGGGTGAGAATCTTGAAACGGCATTATGGCTGGAAGCAGACCGGATGTTATATCTGAATATTGACCAAAAAGCACTTGATGTACAAAAAAAAGTTGTGCTTGAAGAGTTTAATGAAACGAGTATCAATCTCCCCTATGGTAATTTGTGGCATGTCTTGTCAGATACCGCGTATAAAAAACATCCATACAGGTGGCCTACCATAGGAATGAAAAAAGAACATATTGCCAATGCCGGCCTTGAAGATGTTGCTGATTTTTTTCAAGAAAATTATAACCCCAATAATGCGATCCTGGTAATCACCGGAAGGCAGGATATAGAAACTACCAGGAATCTTGTAAATAAATGGTTTGGTGAGATACCTCAAGGACCTGAGGTTGTTCATAATATCAGTACAGAACCGGATCAACAGGGCCTGAGAAAGAGGCTTCTGTCTGATGATGTTCCTGCGGATGCAATTTATATGGCTTTCCATATGCCTGGTCGCCTGCACAAGGACTTTGCTGCTGTAGATTTGTTATCTGATATTTTAAGTGGGGGGCGATCATCCAGATTTTATAAAAAACTGCTAAAAGGCACAACTGTTTTTTCGAATATTCAGGCATATGTCACAGGGACAATGGACCCTGGTCTTTTTGTCATTGAAGCGAAATTGATGGACAATGCAACTGTTGATGAAGCCAGGGTACTTATTTGGAACGAGTTGGAGCTACTAATAATGGAAAAAGAAGAAGAACACGAACTCCAGAAAGTAAAAAATGGTTTGATCAGTTCGATCAGTTTTTCAGAAGTAAGCGTTATTAATAAAGCGATTAACCTGGCCTACTTTGAAATGCTGGGAGATGCATCCATGATCAACCGCCAGGAAGAAGAATATAACCAGGTAACTACGGATGATATTCAAAGAGTAGCAAAACAAATATTCCGAAAAGAGAATTGCTCCGAAGTCATTTATTTGAAGAAGGAAGAAGAATTATCGTTAAAGGTTTAGCCAGTAGGTTAGCTTTGCAATAAATGCCCTGTTTCGACTCTGGAACCTTGAAGGTATACCCGTATCATAGTTGTCCGTATACACAAGAAAGAAATCTGATACCGGGGCGAAGCGCCATTGGAATCGGGTATTCATATTGAGGTTGTCAAATTGAGTATTATACTGAACAAAACTTGTCAGGAATAGCTTCCTCGTAAAAGTGAGATCCAGTTTTGGGCCAATCAACCAGAGATTAGCTTCTTCAAAAGGTTCATCCAGTTTAATATGGTTATAGTTTAATTCCACAGAGATAGACCCGTATGGCTGGAACCGATATGACATTGTTGTTGCAATGCCGGAGCGAAATCCATCATAATACGCACCAACAAACGGTCTTACCCGTGCATATAGCCGTTTTCGTCTGTCAGTATTATAGGATAATTCAAAGATGAGATTTTGAAATTTGCTGCCAGCTGATTTAAATATTTCATCTTCCTGGATCCTTGTAGGATCAAAATCCTCAAGTAGTACAAAATCCGAATAATTGCATTTAAATCTAATATCCGAATTGTTGTTGAACCTGGTATGCCATCTTAGTTCAAAACCCAATTCTTCCCGGCCAAATCCCTGGAATATTTCATTATCCTCTTTTCCCAGTTTATAAATGATCCTGGTATCCACATTTATATTGTGGAAGCTGACTTTACCGTCCCCGGGGAATATTCTGTATGTGAATTCCGGACTAAAAAATATGATGTCTTTACGAGGTACAAATCCCATTTCGGCATCAAAGCCTTCGCCTATAAACATTTGAACCCATTCAACCCTCCAGGTTCTTTTGTTGTGTTCCAATTGAAGAT
>JABDPK010000012.1 GCA_013042795.1 Saprospiraceae bacterium
GAGGTAAATCAAACTATTAATATTGAATATAATCCTGAGAGAATATTCAATAAGCCTGCAAACCAATTGGCCTTTTTTGAAAAACAAAATCCTGCAGAATTAAACATTAATTACAGGCACATAGAAAATGCATTTGATGATTTTGAAGAAGAAATTCTTTTGCCACAAAAACAAACAGCCTTTGGACCTGCCCTGGCTGTGGCCGATGTAAATAATGATGGTCTGGATGACTTTTTTGCAGGAGGTGGCAAAGGGCAGTCTGGTTTACTTTACCTGCAGCAAGGCAATGGAAGTTTTGTACCTGCGGAATCCCAACCATGGGAAATCGATGCAATGAGTGAAGATGTTGATGCCGTTTTTATAGATCCCAACCAGGATGGGAATATGGACCTCTTGGTATTAAGTGGAGGAAGCGGCGACTTTGTAAATGAAAAACATTTTTTGATTGACAGGTTTTATGCCAACCTGGGTACAGGAAGGTTTGGTAAAATTGGAAACATCCTTCCAGATTTGCAATCAGCGTCATATAGTGTCATTGCAGAAAATATAGATAAAGACCCGGAAAATGAATTATTGGTGCTCGGTGCCGCAAAACCAGGTAATTATCCACTTTCGGAAAAGATCATCTTATATGATTATTTCGATAATAAATACAATGATGTTACTGAAGAATTGGCCGTCGCTTTATTGGAAGAAAAAGGCCTGACAAGAGATGCTGTATGGATTGATCTGAATAATGATAATGCAAAGGATCTCATTACTGTTGGTGAATGGCAAACGATCAATGTCTATATCAATAAAAATGGAAAACTTTACAAAAAAACTAGTGACTGGGGCATAGAGGATAAAGAAGGATGGTGGAGATCAATTGATAAATCAGATCTTGACAATGATGGTGATCTTGATTTTGTAGTGGGTAATGTGGGAATCAATTTTAAACAAAAAGCTAAAAAAGATTATCCATTATACCTAAACTCTAGTGACTTTAATGAAAATGGTACACTGGATATCGTTTTGGCAAAGAATAACAATAATAAAATAATTCCTGCACGTGGTCGACAAAGCTCTTCAGAACAAATGCCTTTTACAAAAGACAAATTTGAAACCTACAATGCTTTTGCTTCATCAAGTGTCAATGATATTCTTGGAGATGATAAAATTGATTCAGGAGTAAAGCTGAAAGCCATCGATTTTCATTCCTACATTATCTGGAATGTAGGAGATCGTTTCGAATTCGAAGCGCTACCTGTTCTTGCACAAGCATTCCCGGTCAATGATATTGCTTTCACCGATATTAATTCTGATAATATAATGGATATGATATTGGTAGGGAATGACTATAATACAGAATATGAAACTCCCAGATTGGATGCTGGAAATGGGCTTGCTGTAATTAATAATGGCAAAGGGAATATGAAAAGTCTGACTATAAGGGAGTCCGGAATTTATTGCCCGGGAGATACTAAGAAAATCAAAATTCTTGATAAAGGAAACGAGAACCAGAAGTTTCTGATTGCTAACAATAACGCATCACTGGAAATTCTAAAGTAATTCAATAGTTGTTATGAAAATAATTCAAAAGTTAATTGTCTTTCTTGCCTTTGTAATTCTTATTATATCATGTAATAATCAGAATAGTAAAGATGGTCAAGAAGGTTTTATAAAAATACCATCTGAAAAAAGTGGCCTATTGTTCAACAATCTTCTTGACGAAGAAAACCTTAAGAGTCCATTCAATTATATCAATTTATATCTTGGAGGGGGCGTAGCAATTGGGGACATCAATAATGATGGCTTACAAGATGTGTACATGACAGGTAATCGCACCAGTTCAAAATTATTTTTGAATAAAGGCAATTTGCAATTTGAAGATATCACATCCTCATCAGGCACGGGAACAGTAGGATGGTCCAGTGCAGTTAGTATGGCAGATGTAAATAATGATGGTTGGTTAGACATCTATGTCTGCAGAACTTATATTGGTGAACAGGAAGATCGACGAAATCTCATGTTCATAAACAATAAAGACGGTAGCTTCACAGAAAAGGCAGAAATTCTCGGAATTGCAGATACAAACTACAGCGTTGCGGCTTCCTTTTTTGATTATGATGTTGATGGCGACCTGGATTTGATTGTTGGGAACCACCCGCGATATCGAGTGGTCTCACTCAACACACATTATGACTATTGGAAGAATCCCGTCAAGGAATTTTCCAATCGTTTATACCGAAATGATGGTGAAAGGTTTACAGAAGTCACAGAAGATGCAGGCATTCTGTCCTATGGTTTCACTCTTGCAGTTAGTACCAGTGATTTTACTTATGATGGTTATCCGGATATATTTATAACCGTAGATCATGATGAACCAGATTTTATTTTTAAAAATAATGGTGATGGAACATTCAGTAATATCCTCGAAACCGTCATAAACCAGAGCAGCCTGAGTTCAATGGGAATAGATGCCGGAGACTTAAATCATGATAGGTTTCCTGATCTTTTTGTAGCAGAAATGCTTAGTGAAGATCATTATCGTGAAAAGGTAAGTATGAGCATGCAAAGTGTGGATCGCTTCAGTTATTTGGTTGATACAATGGGCTACAAATATTATCAGATGCATAATTTCATGTACATGAACAACGGTGATGAAACTTTTAGTGATGTCAGTCAATTGGCTGGAGTAAGTAAATCTGACTGGACGTGGGCCAGTTTGTTTATGGATTTTGATAACGATGGCTGGCAGGATCTATATTGTACAAATGGGTTGTATCGTGACGTGTTTAACAAGGATAAAAGAAAAAAGCTTGATGAAACCATGATGTCATTACAGGGAGACATGGAAAAAATGAATAAGGCTGCTGAAGAGTATTCAAGAAACTCCACCCAAACTAAGATTAAAAACTATCTCTTCAAGAATACAGGTGAGCTTGAATTTGAAAAATACTCTGATCAAGCTGGTTTATCTCATGAGACTATATCAACTGGTGCTGCATACGGTGACCTGGATAATGATGGAGACCTGGATCTGATTATTAGTAATATAGGTGAAGAAAGTTTCTTGTATGAAAATATCAGTAAGCCTGACAATAACTTCCTGAGTATTGAATTAAAAGGAAGTTCAAAGATTAATCCTATTGGTACTAAAGTGCACGCCTACACAGGCGACGAGATTCAGAGCAGGGAACTTCTTACAACTAGAGGTTTTCAATCAAGTTGTCAACCAAGGATTCACTTTGGTCTTGGAGAATCAGAAAAAGTCGATAAGGTAGAAGTGATCTGGCCAGACAATAAGTTACAGGTTCTGAAAAATGTAAAAGCAAATAAAATCCTTTCTCTGGATTACAATGATGCTACTCAAATATATAATTACAATACTTCTTCTGAAAAGAACAAACTCTTATCTGTTAAAGCTGGGATCGACTATAATCTTGATTACATACAAAGTGAAAATGATTTTAATGATTATGAAGTTCAGGTATTGTTACCGCATAAACTTTCAGAATATGGTCCCTTTATTTCTGTTGCTGATGTTAATGCAGATGAACTAGATGATATTTTCATTGGCAGCCCACATGGTCAACCTTCAGTATTATATCTTCAAAATAGTGATGGCGAATTTAATAAATCAAACCAAGAGCTTTTTGAAAAACATAAAGATTTTGAAGATGGTCAAAGTCATTTTTTCGATGCAGATGGTGACGGAGATGTTGATCTTTTTGTCACAAGTACTGGCTATGAATTTCAGCGTGATTCAGAATTATATCAGTCAAGATTGTATATGAACAATGGAAAAGGTTCATTTCAATTCAGTAAAGAGTCTTTGCCCGAATTCAGACATAGTTCTTCTTGTGTCAAGTCAGCTGATTTTGACAATGATGGTGATCTGGATCTCTTTGTAGGTGGGCGTCTAAATCCACACAGTTATCCTTTGCCCGGCACAAGTGCTCTATTCATAAATGATGGTAATGGATTATTCAGCGATAAAATATCAGAAATTGCTCCTGGACTACGCGATTTGGGGATGATCAAAGATGCGCTCTGGACTGATATCAACAATGATGGTCTAAAAGACCTGATTGTGGTTGGAGAATGGACACCTGTCAGTATGTGGATAAATCAAAATGGATCTCTTGTTGAAAACAGTAAGCAATTCTTAAATAAAGAGGATTTTGGATGGTGGAACAGGATAGTAGAAGCTGACCTGGATAACAATGGATTGAATGATTATATCCTGGGGAATCTTGGATTTAACTACAAATATAAAGCCACAGAAGACAAACCGTTCATGGTGTATGCCAAGGATTTTGATATGAGTGGTTCAGATGATATTGTATTAGGCACCTACTATGGCGATGTTATTTACCCAGTTAGAGGCAAATCCTGTTCATCCGAACAAATACCTGACCTGAAAATGGAATTTGACAGTTATGAAAAATTTGCTCTTGCTGATATTACACAGGTATATGGTGAAGGCCTTGATGATGCATTAAAATATGAAGTCAATCAATTTGCAAGCGTCATCCTCTACCAGGATGAACCAGGGGTTTTCAATATGAAAGAATTACCCAGGATGGCTCAGATCTCTCCAGTGAATGATATCATTGTCAAAGATCTGAATGATGATGGATTTCAAGACCTTATTCTGGGTGGAAATCTTTACCAGTCCGAGATAGAAACCGGAAGGGCAGATTCCGGTAATGGATTGGTTTTGATCAATAAAAAAGACAAACACTTCAAATCGTTGCAAGTGTATGAAAGCGGTTTGAACATCCGGGGGGATGTCAAATCCCTGAGTCCAATTAAAATAGCAGGAAAGGAAATGGTTTTGGTCGGAAATAATAAAGATGCTATCCAACTCATTGAAATATAATTAAATTATGAAACAATTATTTCTATTCTTTATACTTCTTGGTTTTATTCAATGCCAATTCGAATCCAGTTCAGGAAATAAAGGTGAAAGTCAAGTGCTTTTCACTAATATTGGTTCAGAATTTTCCGGAATTGATTTTAACAATGAGATCAGGGAAACCGAGGAAATAAATTATTATAAATATATCTACCTATATAACGGAGGTGGTGTCGGTATTGGAGATATCAATAATGATGGATTGGCAGATGTCTATTTCAGTTCAACAATGGGACATGATAAACTATATCTTAATAAAGGTGATTTTAATTTTGAGGATATAAGTGATTCTTCCGGTATCAATAATTACTCCGGCCATAAAACGGGAATATCAATGACAGACATTAATAATGATGGATGGCTGGATATTTATGTTTGCAGGTCCGGCTGGACCAAAGATGAGAATGACTTGTCGAATCTTTTATTTATAAATAACAAAGACAATACATTTTCTGAGTTAGCTGCCACTTATGGGCTGAATGATACAAGTTACTCTGTACAGTCTGTATTTTTTGATTTTGATAACGATGGTGATAATGATATGTATCTATCAAACCATCCCAGTCAATTCAGACAATTATTAACCGAAATGATTGGAAAAATCAATCAGCCTAATAAATTGGACTCAGACAAACTATATAGAAATGATGGCAATGGAAAATTTACAGATGTATCAACCCAGGCAGGAATACTGAACCACGGCTATGGACTTGGTCTTGCTGCGTATGACTTTAATAATGATGGATGGACTGATATTTATATTTCAAATGATTTTGCACCTCATGATTATTATTATGTCAACCAGGGAGACGGAACCTTCAAAGAGTCTATTAAGGAATTTTTTCCTCACTGTTCTTATTTCTCTATGGGTAATGATGTTGTCGATATCAATAATGACGGCAATCTTGATCTTTTTGTAGTCGAAATGTTATCAGAAGATAATGTAAGACAGAAAACCAATATGGCCCCAATGGACATGGATCGTTTTGCCTTTATGGTAGAAAACAATTTGCATTACCAATATATGAGGAATGTATTTCAGTTAAATAACGGCAATGGTCATTTTTCAGATATAGCATATTTTGCAGGTATAGATAAGACAGATTGGAGTTGGGGAACTCTTTTTGGAGATTATGATAACGACGGCGACAATGATCTGGTTGTAGTAAATGGATATCTGCGTGACACTCAAGATAAAGATTTCTCCAATAGAACAAATGAGCTGGCAAAGAAAACCAATAATCAACTTACATTTGATCAGGCTTATTCTCTTCTGAAAAGCACTCCTCTCAATAACTATGCATTCAGATACGACGGAGATTATAAATTTTCAAAAGTATCGGATGAATGGGGATTCAATTTTAGTGGATATTCCAATGGAGTAGCACACGGAGACCTGGATAATGACGGTGATCTTGATATTATTGTTAATAATATCAATGATCAAGCTTCGGTTTATAGAAATAATTCAAATAATTCAAATTATTTACAAATACGATTGAAAGGTCCAGACAAGGATCGGCTTGGGTTAAACTGCAGAATTAGCCTTTATTATAATTCTGGATCAGTTCAACACAAGGAAAATCAAATAAGCAGGGGTTTTCAGTCCTCTATTGATCCTAAAATACATTTTGGTCTTCCACAAGATGCAAGTATTGATAGTCTGATCGTCCAATGGCAAAATGGAACAAGAAAAAAATATGAGAACCTTACAACCGGTAGTTTAGTCAATATAGAATATTCAAAAGGATTGGATACAAAATGGAGTTTACTCGAAGTCAAAAAAATCTTTGTAGAATCTCATGATATTTTAAATCATAAACACACAGAAATTATATATGATGACTATGCAGTAGAGGTCCTCATTCCTCACAAACTATCACAGCTAGGACCCGGAATGACAAAGGGAGATGTAAATGGTGATGGACTGGATGATGTGTTTATTGGAGGGGCTCATCAGCAGGCTGGAATCTTGTGGATTCAAAAGCAAGATGGAACATTCAGAGAGAAAATGAATGAAGATTTTAATCGTGACAAAAAATATGAAGATGTTGATGCCTTGTTCGCTGATCTGAACCAGGACGGAGCCCTGGATTTATACGTTGTAAGTGGAAGCAACGAATTTTCTGATGAATCTTCAATGTACCTTGACAGGATTTATCTCAATGATGGAAGTGGAAACTTCAAAAGGGATCTCGATTTTATTCAAGGTATAAATACAAGTGGTGGTACTATTTCTTCCTGTGATTTTGACCAGGATGGAGATTTGGACCTTTTTGTGGGTGGTCGTCAGATAGCAGGTCAGTATCCATACCCTGCTGACAGCTATATCCTGAAAAATACAGGTAAGGGTTTTGAAAAAGATGAAGTCAATAATACTCTATTCAAAGACCTGGGAATGATCAACACATCTATTTGGACTGATTATGATGGCGACAAAGACATGGATCTCATTGTTGCCGGAGAGTGGACAGATATCCTTCTATTTATAAATGAAGAATCCAGATTTGTCAAAAGGAATCTATTAGATCGACCGATGGTTGGCTGGTGGAACTGTATTAAAGCGGCAGATCTGGATGGAGACGGTGATGAAGATTTAATTCTGGGAAATCTTGGAGATAATTATAAATACCAAGCGACTGACGAAAAACCATTTGAAGTTTATGCAGGAGATTTTGATGAAAATGGTCAAAATGATATTGTTGTTGGGTACTATTCAGATAAAACACTTTATCCGGTGAGAGGCTTACAGTGTTCATCTGAACAAATTCCTGATATCAAAAAGAAGTTTCCAACCTATGAAGCATTTGGTAAAGCAAATATATTTGATATTTACGGTGAAGCTCTTGAAGATGCATTGCATTATGAAGCCAATATTTTCAGCTCTGTAGTCCTGTGGAATGAAGGGGGTGGTCAATACAGTGTTGACAAACTGATGAATGAGTTTCAATTAGCCCCGGTTCAGGATATGATAATAGAAGATTTTACCAGTGACGGAAAGTTAGATGTTCTAATTGCAGGAAATTGGTATGTGTCTGAAATTGAAACACCAAGAGCTGATAATGGCACAGGATGGATTTTTGAAAATAAAGGAAACCGAAAGTTCAAACCTGTATATTATCCCAGAAGTGGATTCTTCGCCAGTAAAGATGTTCGAAAACTAGCTCTATTGCAAGGAAATAAAGGTAAAACAATTTTAGTCGCAAACAATAATGACGACACTCAGTCCTTTATAATTGATTAATCATCAATCAGCCAAATACTTTAATATCGTTATTTGAGGTCCTTTTAAGTTGGCAACAAAAAGTTTATCATCAAAATAATTTATATCTGTTGGACCATTGATTCCATTTCTGATGGTTTGTAGAATATTGCCATCCAGGGAATATATATATATTTCATTTTTTTTAGCATCTGAAACAAATATCTGATCATCACTGTATGCGATCCCTGATGGCCAGATGAATTCTTCAGACTCTCCAAAACTAGTTACAAAATTTCCTTTCTTATCATACTTTTGAATTCTCTTATTACCTGAATCAACAACATAAATGATGGAATCAATCATTGTAACATTTGAAGGTGTATTAAACTGACCTTGACTATTACCTTTCTCGCCGATCCTCAAATAATCATTTTTGGATTTTGTTAATATTACTTGATGATCCATTTGACTAACCAGTACATGATAGTCCATACTATATGCATCTGCTGCAACAGGCCTATCAAGTTGCACATTGTATCTCAATGGATAAAGATCTTCTCCTCTATATAAGAAAACAGTATCACTGGAAAATGAAGGTATTATTAAGCGACTTTTCCTAATATTGATATAAACAGGTTTTTCAACCAATATTTCCTGAAAAAAACTTCCATCAAGAGTATCAATCATTATTATCCTGTCAGACGAGGAATCAGATAATGCAACATATTGATTGAAATTAGAAATTCCTGTTGGTACAAGGTTTTTATCCAATTGAATCTTTTTAATAACATGCCAGGCTAATTTATTATTATCAGAGCATGAATTAAAAATACTCCCAACAATCAAAAAAATTACTACCAAACAAACCAAGGGATAATTCATATTAGATAACTGTCTTTTCATTTTTGACTGATTTAAGATAATATTAAGTAATACAAAAAGAATTCAGAATTTGATTCCAAAAGACAAACATAATTATATATATTTTCGTTTTGAATCATATACCCTATCTTTATATTATAATAAATCTTAATATGTTATGAATGGAAAGTATTTGAGCGGATTAATTACAGGATTACTAATAGCATCAATAATAAGTGTCACGTTTGTGGATGCCAAAGTACATGATGAAAGAGCGGTTGTAAGTTCGCTTCCCCAGATTATTGAGTCTGTCGACATGAATAAGGGATTTACATTTGGAGGTGAACAAATGCCAAACACTTTTGATGCACGTGAAAGACTGGACAGGGAATTGTCTGTCAATGCCTATTGGCATTCATCCACTTTATTAAATATCAAAGCCGCTAAAAGGTATTTTCCGGTCATGGAAAAGATCCTGGCGGAAAACGGTATTCCAGAAGACTTTAAATTCCTGGCTGTGGCTGAAAGTAATTTACGCAATGTAAGCTCCCCTGCTTCTGCCAAAGGATTCTGGCAATTCAGAAAACTGGCAGCCAGGGAATTCGGGCTTGAAGTCAACGATGAAGTAGATGAAAGATATCACCTTGAAAAAGCAACAAAAGCGGCATGCAAATATCTTAAACAATTGCATAAAAGATTTGGAAACTGGACAAATGCGGCTGCAGCCTATAACGTTGGTCCGACCAATTTTTCAAGAATTCTTAAATCCCAGGGTGAAGAGAGCTTTTATAATCTGAATCTCAATGATGAAACAAGCAGGTATGTTTTCAGGCTCATTGCAATCAAGGAAATTATGAGTCAGCCGGATAGATTTGGCTTTTACCTTGATGATTTCGAAAAATACGAGCCACTCGATGATTATTACGAAGTCACCGTCAAATCCAGTGTTGACAGTTGGAGTGAATTTGCCAAAAAGTATGGTATGAGCTACAGGATGCTTAAAATATATAATCCCTGGCTTAGAGATACCAAACTCACCGTAATTAAGAATACCTATCAAGTAAAGATACCTAAAAACAGCTAAAGTGTCAATATGGCAGCCATATTGCAAAGGCACTGCCATTTTGTCGTGTGTTTTTGCTGTTTTCTGCCATTAATTGATATTTATGGGCATTGGTACAGCTATTGATCAGGAGTATGTGTAATCAATTTTCAAATAAAAAAACTGAAACACATGAACTTGATAAAATTTAACAGACCGATTCACAGACCTGTATTGACGAATGTCCTGGATGATATTTTTAACCGGAGTTTTTCAGATATGCTGGGTGCTGATTTTACAGTGAACAGTCCTTCCGTAAATATTCTTGAGGGTGATGCATCATATAAAATAGAAATGGCTTTACCCGGGGTAAGCAAGGATGATGTCACAATTAATGTTGAGAAAGATCAGTTAATTATTTCTTCAGCAAATAAGGAAGTCAATGAAACCAAAGATGGAGCGCACAGGTATATGAAGAGGGAATTCAACTACAGCTCTTTCAGAAAATCATTCCATTTGCCAAAAACTGTGGATACAGACATGATTGACGCAAAATTTGACAATGGAGTACTTATCCTGACAATAGAAAAGAAAGAAGAAGCAAAGGAAAAGGAACCACGTACTATCGTGATCCAATAATATAATTGAGTTGGTTTATAGGAGGGGGAGTTGGCCATTCTGGTCAACTCCCCTTTATTATTCTTCTTATATATTAAATTTCACTGGTTATTCTCTTGATAAAACCAGCGCATCAGTATCAATTTCGCGCACCCAATTTTCAGTACTCAGATCCTTATAGATGATAGAAATCAACTGCTGAGGGTATTCCAGTCTCGTTTCCATAATATTCCTGACTCTTTCCTGTTTCTTCTTCAGAATTTCAGCCTGTTCTCTTTGTGCCAGCAATTCCTTATATGCTTTCTTATCGTAGGTTTCCAGGTATAAATCGTACTTGGTAGCTGGTATAACAAGGTTCAAATGACCAGAGTTCTTTGGAAAATAATTTGTCTTGTACTGTGGATTCAGGCTTTTAAGCATTTTAAAAGGAATTTCCAGTTCCTTACTGAGTTTACTGAAGTTATGTGAACGGCCATCGTTTATCGTGATGATATTTCTCATTTCTTCATTCACATTTTCAGGAATTAACTCGTGGGCATGGTAATACTGCATAAGGTACATCGCAGCGATGATCCTGGGTACATATTTCTGTGTTTCATTGGGGAGAAATCTTCTTATTTCCCAGAAATCCCTGCTATTACCTCTCCTGATTGCTTTCCTGACATTTCCGGGACCACAATTATAGGCTGCCATGGCAAGTGTCCAATCTTCGAATTCATCATAAAGATCAATAAGGTATTCAAGCGCTGCTTTTGTAGATTTTTGGGGATCTCTTCGTTCGTCTATATAATTATCAATCTTCAATCCTTTCATACGACCGGTAGCTTTGACGAATTGCCAAAGACCGGATGCACCAGCTTTGGAATAAGCAGTAGGATCAAGATTTGATTCCACTACCGCAATGTATTTCAATTCATCGGGGAGATTTCTCTTATCAATTTCCTCTTCAAACATAGGAAAAAAGAGGTCTACCCGACCCAGAATCCTTTCACCAGCGACCCGGTAGTTTACCGTGTACTCACGTATACGTCTTCCAACTTCAGGCGTGTAATTGATCTCGATGACGCTGGATAGGTTGTCCAGTCTGCTCTTGATCAACTGATCAGAAACATATGCCGCTTTAGCTTTATACCCACTTTCAGAAAGCGGATTAGCATGAGATTTAGCGTCAGTAAATCCACTGATAACTAAAAAAACAATCATTATCAGATTCCTGATAACAATCAATAATTTGTTCATAAGCCTACAATTTGCAATAATCTGTTTAAGGGCATTCATTTGCTCAAACAATGCTTCGTTTATTACATAAACTCCACAATATTATTCTTTTATACATTAAAATATTTAATAATGTATAAAATGGGACCGCAAATATATGTTTAGATTTACAATAATTCAACCCTTTATACATTATTATTTTTTTTAATGCGTATATGGTTGAAAATCAAAATCTATGCCAAAAACTTCTTCTAAATTTTGTTTTTAGTTGGTGAGTTTGTCTTGAAAAACGAAATAAAAAAACGCTAAGGGAAGCTGATTATTATGCAAGGAGACTGCAGATTTGATCTATACTGTATTTTTCCTGGTGACCGGAATCCATATTTTTAAGACTTAACATGCCGCTGGTCATTTCATCTGACCCGATTACTATAGTATACGGTACATGTAAATCATTGGCATATTTCATTTGTTTTTTCAGTTTGGCTGCAGTGGGATACAGGTCTGAAGGTATTCCTGCCTGTCTTAATTGAGCTAAACATCTATAAGCAAAAGTATGGGTTTCTTTATCCAGGGCCAAAATCAATACTTTCAGGTTCTGTGCGAGTTCAGCAGGAAAAAGCTTCAGTTCCTCCATGACATCATAGATTCGGGCTGCACCAAACGATATCCCTACCCCTGACACACCTTTCATACCAAATACACCGGTGAGGTCATCATACCTTCCTCCACCACCTATACTGCCCATTTTAACATCATTCGAAATCACTTCAAGGATACAACCTGTATAATAATTCAATCCCCTGGCCAGGGAAACATCGAACTCTAACCTGTTTGCAACTTCTGTCTGATCAAGATACTTATGAAACTCCCTGAGTTCAGCAATACCCTTTATTCCAGTTGGGCTAGCTGCTAATGCTTCGCCCAATTGATCAAGATTTTCAATACTGATCAATTCAAGAATATTTGAAGCAGCTGCCTGCCCGATACCACGATCCATCATTTCCTTCAATACAGCTTCGGAACCGATCTTGTCCAGCTTGTCAATGCTGATCGTCATATCCATGAATTTATCAGCAATGCCCTGGGACTCGGCAATACCAAAAAGGACTTTCCGGTTATTGATCTTAATTGTCACATTCAGACCGAGCTTCCTGAAAACTTCATCATAAATCTTGACCAGTTCAGCTTCATACATCAGGCTATCCGAACCAACAACATCTGCATCACACTGATAGAATTCCCTGTAACGTCCTTTCTGCGGCCGGTCTGCCCGCCAAACCTGCTGGATCTGATAGCGTTTAAACGGAAAACTGATATCGTTTTGATGCATGACAACATATCTTGCAAATGGAACAGTCAGGTCATACCGCAGACCCCTGTCTGATATCGAGGATATCAATGCATTGGAATCCATGTTTTCCAGGGCTTCTTTATTGGCCTTTCTAAGGAAATCGCCGTTATTCAGGATCTTAAACAGAAGTTTGTCACCTTCCTCACCGTATTTTCCTGTGAGTGTAGAAAGATTTTCCATGACCGGTGTCTCAATAGGCACATATCCATATGTCTTGAATACCTTTTTTATAACAGAAAAAATATACTGTCTTTTCTCTACCTGGACAGGAGAGAAGTCTCGTGTACCTTTCGGAATACCTGGTTTCATTAAAATGCAGAACTAAATTGCTTGAGGAATCGGACATCATTTTCAAAAAGTAGCCTGATGTCACTTATTTTATATTTTAACATGGCCTGCCGCTCAATACCCATACCAAAGGCAAAACCTGAATATTCTTTCGGATCAATACCACAATTGGTTAGTACATTGGGATCAACCATTCCACATCCAAGGATTTCCAACCATCCTGTTCCCTTGGTAATCCTGTAATCCACCTCTGTCTCCAAACCCCAATACACATCCATCTCTGCACTAGGTTCAGTAAATGGAAAATAACTTGGACGTAATCTGATCCTTGTATCAGGTCCATACATCTCTCTGGCAAAATACAGAAGGGTTTGCTTCATGTCTGCAAAGGATACTTTCTTGTCAATGTATAATCCTTCGACCTGGTGAAACTGGCAATGTGATCTAGCCGAGATTGTTTCATTCCTATACACACGTCCAGGTGCAATGATCCTGATTGGTGGTTTCTGAGTGGTCATTACCCTGGCCTGAACTGAAGAAGTATGTGTTCTTAACAAGGACTCCGTGGAGTCCTTCAGGTAGAATGTATCCTGCATATCTCTTGCCGGATGATCATCCGGTGTATTCATCGCTGTAAAGTTATGCCAGTCATCTTCTATTTCCCTGTCTTCCTCAACAACAAATCCAATCTTTTCAAAGATGTCGATAATTCGGTTCATAACCAGTGAGACAGGGTGTCTTGATCCTTTTGGATTAGGCTTTGCCGGAAGGCTCAGGTCCAGTCCTGAAGCCGAACTTTCCTGGCCATTGGAAGTTAATTTGCTTTTAAGCTCATTAAATTTCTCTTCCGCAATTTGCTTTAATTCATTCAATCCCTGACCAAATGCCTTTTTCTGATCATTTTCCACATTTCGCATTTCAGCAAACATCGCTTTGATCACATTCTTCGATCCTAAAAAGCGAATCCTGAATTGTTCCAGTTCTTCAGCATTATCCGGCATCGAAGCCAGGATTTGATCTTTTACTTCTGATATTTTGTCAAATACATTCACTGTCTCTTGCTTGTATAATGCAAAGTTACATTTCTTTTCTTCATCATCAACACTACATTTTACATACTACCTGACAGTAATTTGTTTGGTCGTATCTTAGTGGGATTGTAATGAGCCTCACCGACATTCTCATATCATTCATTGGTGGATTCTGTGCCGGATCGATCAATACCCTGGCTGGATTCGGGTCAATCATCACATTAGCGATCTATATGGATCTGTTGGGATTACCGGGTCATATTGCCAACGCCACCAACCGGATCAATGTAATGGCCAGCAGTTCAGTCAGTACAGCCACTTTCTACAGATATAAAATGCTTGACCTGAATAAGTCGGGATGGCACTTGTCATTTATCATTAGCGGTGCATTCATAGGA
>JABDPK010000014.1 GCA_013042795.1 Saprospiraceae bacterium
CAGGTAAAAAGTCGCTCTGAATGATGGTTTCACTGCAATGCTCTGCAACATCCACATATAGATCAAGCAGGTTTTGAAGTAATGTATCATTATAGATGTCACCAATTTTTATTTCTATGTTCTCAGGACATGAAATTTCAGGAGCTGTACTGTCTATAACCTCAAAGGTCCCCTGTGAAAATATCCAGGATCCACATGAGTCTTTGACCTTAAAAATAACCTCAGACTTTGCATTTCCCGGGCAGCTATATATCAGTTCAGGTATTTCTGGTTCAGTAAGCAGGATGACAGGTTTAGAGCATGCGAGGTATTCTAAATTGCCATGGTTAGAGATCCATTCATTATACAGACTATCTGTGTTTTCAGAACAGCTGACCTCAATGTTTTCTGAATGTTTTAGCAGTCTGACCGGAGGTTCCAGGCACATAAAAGTCCTGTAACATTCTAAGGTTTCAGAGCCATCATCAATCGTATAAATACGTTTGGTCCAGAATGTATCCGAACAGGTCCCTGGCACATTGCTGGTATCTCTTACAGTGATGATGACCGGATTTGCTGGATTTAAAATAGATCCACCGATCAATTCAAAGTATTCTTCATCTTCGTTTTCATTTGAAATGGAATCAAGAAAGATTGGAGGATTTGTCGGAAATTCCTTTGGACAGGAATAAAACTCGATTATTGGAAAATTGCATCCAATTTCAAGTTGATCAACTGGATTTTGAGATGGTTTATCCGGATGATTTTTATCCAAGAGTGTTGTGCTGATTGACAGTATATATAATACTACCATCCAACAAAGTCTAGTTAGACTCATTGTAAAATTCATTTAAGGGTGTTAACCTTCGTTCTACAAGAATCAGACCAAGCAGAAAATGTTAGGTATTACTGCACTATAAAAAATGAGGGTAAAAGACTATGGAATCAATGATAAAGAGGAATAATAATTATTTATTAAACAGGTACAATTCTGGTGAATTATCGTTTTTCATAGCTAAAATATATTTCCGGTCTCCATGCGAGAATAATTTTAACTGATTGACTACGCCACTGAGTTCAAGGCCGGATTCGCGGTTGGATAAAACATCAAATATGCCATTGCCTTTATTCATAAGAACCTTTCCCCGACATGCATCCAATTGAGAAAACTGAGGTAGAAAACCATGGTTATTTCCGGCTATAATGACATCAGTCAGACCATCCAGGTTGACATCTTCACAAATGATATCATTTATACAGGAAAACTGCGCTTCCTTATTCATTTTTGAAATTATAAAATCACCATCCTCATTATTGAATGCAATAATACTCCTGGAATAATTGATTTGTTTAAGTGTAACTTTTTCCAGCTGCTCCCTGGTGAATAGTTCCTGGATGCTTTTTGATGCATAATCTTCATGCTTAAGATTCTGTTTTTTCAGACTGTTGATTTGATCTGTAATATCTCTTTTCATGGCCACCGGGACATCCTTACCACCTACTCTTCTTGAAATGACTTTTTCAATCGATCCATTCTGATCAAAATCATTTATCCAAAGGAGTAATGGGTTTTCTGCGTCGGCTTCCAGGTAGAAATTATCCCCAAGGTTGCCGATGACCAAATCAACAACACCATCACCATTTATATCTGATGCTTCAATACATTGCCACCACCCGGCATAACCAGACAGTTTTGATTCAATGATATCAAATCTGGTACCATTAAAAGACAGGATTTTTGGGGCCATCCATTCACCGACAATTACCAGTTCTTTTCCGTCATTTGGCAATATATCTGCCCATACTGCATCAGTCACCATGCCTGCAAATGACAATTCCGGAACCAGTTCCTGCGTAGCATCGTAAAATTGACCCTTCCCATTATTCATATAAATAAAACTACCCGGGCTTAATCCATACTGGCCCGGAATACTTCTGCTGCCCACGAAAAGATCAAGATCACCATCACTATCAAAATCATGTGGTAAAATAACAGAGGTGTTAAAGGCATTTTTTGGTAAGGCATTAAAGTTTAATTCAAACTTGCCATCAACATTCATATATATCCTGTCACGAAATGCCCGGGCGATATAAGTTGGATTATTACCACCACTGCCAATCAGTAAATCCTGGTCTCCGTCATTATCTGCATCAAAAAATTTCACAAAGGTATCTTCAAATGCCTTGAACTTTTCAAAACTAACTGTGTCTGCTTCTTCGAAACCATTTTTGCTTCCCATATATACCTGGGTTACCTGGTTAGCAGCTCCTCCGACGACAAGATCATCATAACCATCCTGATTGATATCTGCCATATCACAAGCAGGTCCTTCCTTTGATAATCGAACAGGAATATTTCTTTCGTAATAAAAATCAATATGATTGTCTTCACTGTGGGCAATGAAATTATGATCCAGCCTGGTAAGCAATGCCTTCGTCTTCTTTATTTCTGGTTCATTTAATTTCGCATTCCCGGATGCATATTTGACCTTGTTGATCTGGTTAATTTCAAATAAATCTAATTTTGTGATTTTTCGGTTTGGCCATGTGATTAAAATTGAATCAATGCTTTCATCATCTCCGAGGCCTATAACAATTGTGTGATCAATTGAGGACTGGAATCCCCGACTTGGGATTAGTTCACGACTCAATACTTCCTCCCCTGAGTAAACTTCAACTTTTGAACCGATTGCCTGTGGATTATTTTCTTCAAATTCCAGTCGGAATGAAATTGAAGCTTTATCTGAATTGTTTTTGTAGAGTGTAACTGCCTGGTTGACATTATTGACAACAAGATCCAAATCGCCATCATTGTCAAGATCTCCATAAGCAGATCCATTTGAAAAACTGGATTTGCCAAGGCCCAGTTCTTTTGCTCTTTCCCTGAATTCCAGGTTTTGACTGTTCATAAACAATTTATTTGGAATCGGAACTGAAGGCATTTCATTGATAATAGAATCTATTTCTTCTTTTTTTCCTGTCAGAGCCATTTCAGCAATAATCTGGTTGGCGAAAAAATCAATAAAATCCTGGTTTATGACATCGTGATAGATGCCATTGCAAACGAATATATCGGCGTACCTGTCATTATCAGCATCAAACATCAGGGCACCCCAACTCCAGTCAGAAGCTGCAACATCCGCATAATATGAAATCTCATGAAACTTTCCGTCTCCATCATTCAATTGGAGTGTGTTATGCATAAATTGATTATAAAAACCCTGCTTTTGTTTGAGATTCCTGAGATTAATGTTATCAAAAGTTGTCGTTGTTTTTAACCGGTATTCGTCATCAGGAAGCATATCGGTAACAAAGATCTCCGGGTTCCCGTCATTATTAATATCGGCCATATCAGCACCCATGGATGAATGTGACAAGTGGTTGATTCTATCTTCAAGTTCTTCTGTAAAGCCACCATTTCCATTATTGATATACAAGTAGTCTCTTTCAAAGAAATCATTGGATACATATATGTCCGGCCAGGAATCTCCATTAATGTCTCCTACCGTAACACCAAGGCCAAATCCAATCAGGCTGCCATAGATTCCTGATTCTTCACTCACATCTTTGAATTTTCCATTATTGTTTTGGTAGTATTTGTCGCCGCCTCCTTTAAGGAAATCCTTGACGGGCCAGTCCTTAGCGCGCAGTTGTCTTTTGTTGCTGTAATTCAATGTATTTACCGGAATGAAACTGTTATTCAACATGTAAACATCCAGATCACCATCAAGGTCAAAGTCAGCAAAAGCAGCATGAGTAGTGTACCCGTTGTCATCGAGTCCAAATTCTTCTGCCTGGTTCTTGAAGCTTAAGTCGCCCTGGTTAATAAAGAGTGCATTCTTTTGATCAGAACCTTCTTTGTACCCGGCATTGCATACATATATGTCAGTGAGTTTATCTCCGTTGATGTCGAGCATAACAACACCAGTACTCCATTTTCCAGCTTCTTCAATGCCAGCAGACTCAGAGATATCTTCAAATTTCCAGTCCCCTTTATTGAGGTACAATTTGTTTTTCCCCATGTTGGAGGTCAGGAAAATATCGGATAGACCATCATTGTTAATATCAGCTATTCCAACTCCACCCCCGTTGTAGAAATTGCGGTAATTGAAAATGTTAAACGACTTGGTGTTTTCTATTTTATTGATGAAGTCAATACCCAAATCATCATTATTCATCTCGCTAAATAATTTTTCCTCTTGATCAGGCGTATATTCTTCTTTACATGAAAAACAAAAAAGAACAGCAAGACTAATTATGATAAATTTATTCTTCATAGCTTAATTTAACCAGTTCTATTCTTTGATTATTAACTGCGATTACCCAGGCCGTTGTTCCATCAGCAAGCGTGATCTCCTTTATTTTACGAAGCTGGTTTTTTAACAAATCTCCCTCAGGTTGAATATATTCAAGATTTTCGTTTCCATGATTAAACAGGATGCTCCCGTAATCAGCATCATACCGTCCCATCTGGATATTACAATCATAATAATTGCCACCCAGAAAGATTTCCTGGAGACCATCATTATTCAGATCAACCAGCGAAGATGTGTGATAGCTGCTGAATTGTGCCTCTGCAGGGAGGGGCTTGGTTTTGAATCTGCCTTCACCATTATTGATCAGTACTGCATTTGAAAAATAATCAACTTCGTATTTTGTTGCAGACGCAATCTTGTCTTTCCCAAAAATCTCTTTCAGATCAGCATTGGCAAAGTCATTGGCATATATGAACTTCTTTTTAAGTAATG
>JABDPK010000044.1 GCA_013042795.1 Saprospiraceae bacterium
GGATACCGGCCGGCAGATGGGGAGATCCCAAGGATCTTGGGGGTACTGTCATATTCCTGGCTTCAAAAGCCAGTGACTATATCAATGGTTCTATCATCGATGTAGATGGGGGATGGATGGCCAGGTAAAAAGAAGATCGCATTTCTACCTGGCCAACACCTGCTTTAAAGCTATTTTGTTTTTACAAATTTTATTGTCTGTACTTCATTTTTAAAGTTGGTGATCTTAAGGATATAAATTCCTGGAAGTAGATTGTTGATATCCATCCAGTATTTATTGACCCCATTCATTGAAGATTCATTCAGGACTTTCCCATCTATATTCATTATTTGCGCGGAACTCATCGGTAGATCTTCCGATACAATATATAGTCGGTCGGATGCAGGATTCGGATAGACCTTCAATATTCCGGTAGTCTGAATATCACTGCTGCTCGTTGTCATTTCAGAATGAAAGTTTACATTTTTCAGAACAACCTGATGATTGACAAACTCCTGCCCGTTACCAAGTAAGGAAACGATGATCATTGTAGCATCAGAAAGATCCTGATTATGGCTATAGTTTTCAAAATCTGATAATTTAAGTGTATAACTGGATTCTGATTCTGAACGAGGTATTCTTTTTCTAATCTGTCGTGACCAGTCTTTTTCACTTTCTTTAACGATTGTGATTTCAATGTCACAACTGTTGGAAGCAGTGAAGGAGATATACCCGGTTTCGTTCAGGTTGACAGGTGTCCATTTGGGTGTCAATGACCGGTATATATTCTGATATGATTTTAAATATACTTCAGCATTAATTCCTCTTTCAACCTGGATCCTTGTAAGATCATAATTTGTATCCTGGGGTTCGATTGAAAAATGAAGCACTTGTGCATTTAGAGAGTTGTCTTCATATCCCCATGTTCCGTCAGCCACAAACAAACCGTCATAATATCCGGACGAATCTTCCAGTACCATTCCTATATCATACAGATTACCGGTATTAAGTCTGACAAGTTGGGTTGTATTCCCTTTTAGTTCTATGATTTCATTATAAGACTCTTCAATTGCTGACTCTGATTTTCTAAGCGAGCCTTTGATTTTAATATTTGTACTACCACCCTTGTTATTAAAAGTGAGGTACAACGAACCATTCTGGTAGTATCCGTCCTGAACATAGGCATTTGGGTATCCGGTCACTATATATCTGTTGATCTGAATTTGTGACAGGAGGTTATTAAGTATCGAAGTCGTCAGACTCTGTAATTTTTCAATAGATGAAGCCCATATTTGAAAATTGACATATTCTTCACCTTTTTTATAATCATCGATGTTCCAATGATTTTCTATAACCAATTGATTTCCTTCAATATAGCCTGAGAAGCTAAGGGCATATTCAATTTCATTACTGAGGTTTTGAATTTTATATGTTATAAAGGACTGGTTCAAGATTTCTGTATAATCAATATCCATCAATTTAGCTCCATCCAGGCGGTCACAAACCGCTTTGGAATGTTCGTAGACACCATCCTCAGATTTAATGATCATTGCGACTGCAGTCCGGGTACCATCCAGGTAGAAATCGGTGCTAAGAACTTCAGTTGCATTTGTGATGTCTTCCAATCCGATTGGCGTGCTTTCAGCCACATAGGCATTCCATAGGTTGACAGGAATAAGCTTGTAAATATCAATACCATTGGTTTTGAAAAAGGATGATCCTTGTCCAAATGGAATTTCTCCATTTATTTTTTGAGCAAATATTTTTGAATGGTCCTTGTATATCGAGTAATTTCTTCTGGCAATTTTTTGTGCCAGCCTGTTTTGAGATTCGAGTCCTCCTGTTCCACCACTGGATGTTCCACCACTGTTTGCTATACAGTAACAATTAGAATCAAGCGTGCCGGCGTTTCCGACTGATGTTGTACAGGCACTTCCTACACCCAAAACAGTTGCATCTTCCGGATCGCAATCGGCACTGTTGTTCACACCATCACCATCACAATCCAGATCAGGTTCATTGATGTCACAGACGATTCCTGCTGCGATGGTTACATCCGTAGCATTGAAAGTATTAGAATCCGCACTATCATAAACATGAACAGTATAATCACCATCTGACAGATCTGTAAACTGACCCGTATTGTTTTCAGTCGTGCCGCTTATTCCATCAATAGAATACATTACAGTTCCTGATGGCGAGACATTTGGATTTCCCAAATTATATGTAACTGAAATTTCTCCATCATCTAATCCGTCAATGGTTTCATCAGTAACTGCCGCATCGACCTCAAAAACTGGAGCCAGACCGATCCTCTTGGAACCCGAAGATCCAGGAGGACAAAAAATTAACTCATACTGCCCGGCCGCATAGGGTATGACTTCATCAAAGTTGTTACTTAGATCAACACAGTCAATGAAAACAGATCCTGATCCGATTGAATTGATTTCTTCCAAAGACACTGCACCTCCATTATTTGGAATAGTAAAGAAGATTGAAAGGCAATTATCATCATTTCCACAGCAGTTTTGTAACTCATCAACCAATTCGTTGCCATTAAGTGCAGCGACTATTTGAGGATCCGGGTTATTGTTTATGGCATCAAGACCCAATTCCATTCCTGCCAATGGTACACCAATATTGACACAACTGGTCTCACCTGCCGAAGCATTGTCGGAGCCGCAACTTGATGAACACTGACTCGCAGCCTGCGTATATGATAGACAAATTAGACAAGTGATCTGAAAAAAATAATTATTAAAAATTCTTTTTGTGTAATTCTTTAAACTCATGATTATGGACTTTTTAAAATGCAAATATTGATTGTAAGCGGCAATCTATCTTACATTTTAGATGAGCTGTATTAAATCCACCTATTCAGGCATGAATTTTTCTTTTTTTGGTATCTGTATATTTCATTAGAATATTAAGAATTGGTGGGTTGATATTGATGTGGGCTGCAAGCATAAATGGAATGATTAACTTGAAGCATGAATTCCTTGTCATTATATTTTACTGATCATATTCTCTTTCTCATCATCGGTATACTTCTACCATCAATTTCTATATATTCTTCTCAGGGGAACACAAAGAATATTGAGCTCAATCGGAAGGAAAAATGCCAGGTTTACCTGGGGAACAGTCTGATATTATTTATCCTGGCTATTTTGGTGCTTGCCAACTGGTATTTTCTTGACAGACCCTTTTCCGATATAGGAATAAGAAATCCCCAGGATTCAAAAAATGGCTTGTCGATTATACTTCTAATTTTATTTATTGGATTATATCTTGCAGATACTTTTTTCAGCTTATTTCCTCAATCCAGGAAACACAAGACAATTGAAAAGTGGAAAAAGCGCTCTTATATATTACCTGTCAGTAAGCAGGAATTCTATTGTTTTATTGTTCTTTCAGTTAGCGCAGGTGTCTGTGAAGAAATTATGTTTCGTGGTTTCCTGATTACCTACCTATATAATCTTTTGGGCACCAGTAAGCTGACAATCTATATCGCGGTATTTGTTCCAGCGTTTTTATTTGGAATTGCTCATGCCTACCAGGGCACTCATGCAGTGATCAAAGTTGTTTTGATGGCTGTTATATTCGGCTTTGTGTATGTGTTATCAGGATCAATAATATGGTTGATTATCATACATATACTGGTAGATATAATCGGCGGTATTCTTGCAAAAGAATTTTTTGTAAAGCCAGATTTAGATGAAGTCAATACGTATTAAGCAGTAACATTCTCTGCTTCAACCCCATTTTTCCTGTGGGCAAAATACATTTTCATCTCGCCTCGGTTTTTAACCGGTATTTCACCACGATATTCAAAATCAAGATCGTCTTTTAAGGTATTATAAATCTCTTCAGAGACATTGACCTGGTTGGCAGAACTGCTGGTTTCAAGTCTAGCTGCCGCATTAACAGTATCTCCCCAGATATCATATTGGAATTTGGTGCTTCCAACAACTCCGGCAACCAGTCTTCCGCTATTGATACCTATTCTGATCTTGAAAGGTGTTAGGCCTTCCGGTGGATTTGCATAGGTGTCTTTGACAAAATCAATGATATCCAATGCGGCATAAACTGTGTCTTTAATATGAGTATCATTTTCATGCGGAATCCCACCGGCACACATATAGGCATCTCCGATGGTTTTTATTTTTTCGAGCTTATGCTTTTTGACGATCGCATCAAATGCTGTAAAATAGTAATTGAT
>JABDPK010000076.1 GCA_013042795.1 Saprospiraceae bacterium
TTATATGATTTGTTTTTGGTGAGATTGTCAATAATCACTTCTTTTCCGTTAGGCCATATTATCTGGATTTCTGCATATTCATCACTTCCAATTCCAAAATGCTGTTCCTTTGGATGGACTGATAAGTACCCGTCAGTACTATGAACTTCACGCCATATATTCTTATGGTTTTCAGAATTAACAATAATCGTAGCACCTATAGCATCCCGGTTGACCTGCCGGGAAGGATCTCCTTCCAGGAGGATTTTTATCCAGTTGTTATCTGTTTCCTGGTTGTTTTTCAGTAAAACACTTTCATCGTGGTAATTATTAATAATGATGTCCAGGTCTCCGTCATTGTCAAAATCAAAATAACTTGCGCTTCTGGCATTGCTCAAAAGGTCAGCACCAAGTTCTTCTGCCTGGTTGATCAGCAGTCCATTTTCATTAACAAAAAAGACGTTTTTCTCACGATGGCTTTCTGCGTATTCAACACCAACTCCTCCATCCTCACCATAATATGCCGGGTTCTCTGACGAATAGACACTAAAATCATTCATTCCGTTTAAACAATAAAGGTCCTCATCTCCATCATTATCAAAATCAAAAAAGTCTGCATCCCACGACCATCCCGTTGAGGAATATCCTCTTCCCACATTATCAGATAATTCAAATCTTATGAGTTCTTCTCCCTTTACGTTCGACAGGAAAAGGTCATTGGCTTCAACCGTCCTGATGTATTTCATTTTTTGAGGATCAAATTTCATGGTTGTCTCTTCATTGGGGCTCACATACTTCTCGTCCTTTTGCATGACAACTATATTTGAAATGTACAGATCGGGGAACCTGTCCCTGTTTAGATCTGCAATACCCACATTCATGGTATAAGATGGTTTGTTGGTTCCGAATTTTTCGCTTTGCTCTGAAAATTTGCCATTGCCTAAGTTTATATAGTACTCATTCACACCAAAATCATTCCCTGCTATTATGTCCTGCAAACCATCGCGATTAAGATCAGAATGTCCCATCGCTTGTGTCCATCCATTATTTCTCTCCTGGTCAAATTTCACTTCTTCAAATACCATGTCTCCAAGGTTTCTGAATAATTTGTTCGGATCGCCGTTCTGGTTATGCCTGCTCAATGTAGGCAAGTTGCCTCTAAGGTAATTTCCAAAATACCCGATAAATAAATCAAGTTTTCCATCGTTATCATAATCAAGGCACGTAGCTGGTCCGGCTACCTGTCCCTGGCCTCCTAATCCTGCTTTATCCGTAACGTCCAACAGCGCTTTCCCGTCTAAATTCTTGTAAAGCCTGTGGGTATCATTGACATACGTAATCAGGATGTCCTTATATCCATCATTATCAAAGTCTGCAATAATAGGTTGCCGTGGTTCTCCGTATGACTTTAATGCTTCGTTCCAAACACTTAATTGATCAGACAATTCAGATTTAACAAACTCCCCATCACCCTGGTTGATGTAAAGGTGATTGCCAAACCCGCCAAGGATGAGGATATCACAAAATCCGTCGTTGTTCAAGTCTTCCGCTGCTACTCCGGAGCCGCCAAAAGCAGGTGGAATAGCCATTTTTGCGGTATTCTCTTCACTTGAAAACACATAGCTTCGTATTGCACGATTTAACCAGTCAGAAGATTTATGAATAAAATCAATACCTGCTCTGCTTGTATGGTTTTCAAATTTTCCTTTTAAATCAGCAGGAGCAATAAATTGTTTTTCTTTTTCACTTGTGGGTTTCTCCACTACGGAATAATTGGCGATTTTATTTTGAATTTTCCTGAAAGCAATATTAAAATCCTCCTTGTCAAGCGCTGTTTTACCATGAAGTTTAGACTCTGCTCCTGCCATTCTTAATACCAATACGCCCATTTGAGCAATACCCTCAACAACAAGCTCTGCTGCATTAGGATCCAGGCTAAGATGTTGATCAGCACCAAGATCATCTAATGCATATCCGAGGATCTGCCAGTGCCAGCCACTGTCCCGGAATGCATCCAGGTCATAGGATTCTATTGTTATACTTTCTTTTCCTAAAGCAGGAAAATAACACACGTCCTCGAACTGGTTTATGCTGAATGGCATAAACATTTCAAGTGCTTCCTGAACTTGTTGGAGACGTACCAGTGCGCTGGATTGCTTACTTGCCTTGTTTTCTGCCTCTTTGATTAATTCCTCTGAAAAATCAATTAAAGACTCCAGGAAATAGTTTTTCAGGACTTTAGATGTTTCAGGATCAGAAGGCCATCTTTGCTTTGCAAAATAGACCTGGATGTTTCTCAGGAATACGGAGGCGTTCAGTTGGTTATAATTATTATACGACTCCTGTTTTTGACGAATAATATCTCTTAGAATATTATGGGCCGAATCAGAATCTTTTAGATCAAGTTCAGGATATTCAAAGGAACTTAGCTTGCCTTTGGATTGCTCCAAAAGTAAAATCCAGCTATCAATAATGTCGCTTTTACTTAATAGTCTTTTATTTTTTGCTCTTGCCGTGGCATCTGCAATTTTAAGTGTGGCCAGTGTGATAAAATTGACGAATTGATATAAAGGTTCTATTGTTTCACTGGCAATTGGAAGAATATTGCTTTCCGGGATAAACAGAAGATCCTGTTCAACAGATAATAAAGACCTGTATGCATATGAGACAGAAGAATATTGCCGAACATCAACATTTGTTACCTGAAGGTACCCATCATTTACTCCAATGAACCAATCCCCGTTTTTCAAGCGACCATAATAAAAGATTGTATCAATGACTGCTTTCAGGTCAGACAGATAAATTGAGTCATGTTTCTGTGTCCTGGCATAATCGGAACCTTGTTCTTTCAGATAGTAAATGAAATCTTTTTGTATATCAATCCTGATATTTCGCGCTCCGTCATCCAATGGGGTTCCATATATGAAATCTTCCAGGCGATTGGCCGTTGCATAACACTTTGCATCTTTTCGGCTTTCCAGGGCTTTGATTTTGTCAATAATATGCTGAACACCTGAATCAACAACGGCTTGCCCAGAAATTAATGACAGAAGTGTCAGGTTAAATACCATTGTCATTAGAATCCTGGATCGGAAGTAATATTCAGATAATTTAATCATGATTTATTCGTTGACATTTTAATCAGGGAGCTTAAATATAAGATGGTTTTGCTTATGACGTTTATTCAACAAAATTATTGCCGTTTTATGCTTTCTTGCATCCTAAGTGTCGTTTTTTTAACTTGTATTTTTAACTCTAAGTAAGGAAGCGCTTATTCTTCCTTTTTTTATGAATTTGAGGTGGCTATTTTGCCAGTGAGTGAAATTAAAATTTATGCCGGGTAAACTGAGTAACTACAATCTTCTAATACAGAAGTTAGATCGATTTATTCGTAAGTTCTATCTAAATCAATTTATACGCGGATCATTGTATTCAGTAGGGTTAGTTGTTGGAATGTTCCTTGCGTTTAC
>JABDPK010000056.1 GCA_013042795.1 Saprospiraceae bacterium
GGATAAGTATGGAGTTGATCCCAACCGGCTGATAGCAGCGGGAAGAGGTGAATATAATGCACTTGCTGATAATTCTACAGAAGGTGGCAGATCAGTCAACAGGAGAACAAGGATTATTATAATGCCAAGGCTTAACCAGTTTTATGATCTGCTGAATCCGGATCTGTCAGAAAATTAATAATTGAAATAATGTATTTGATAATAGCCCGTGGATGTTTCATGGGCTATTTTTATATTATAAACAACACATATGAAAATCCTGATTGCTTCGGATAAATTCAAAGGATCCTTGTCTTCACTGGATGTAGGCCAGGCGATTAAAAATGGTGTGAATAATATTGTGGGTTCAGAATGTATAATACACCCGGTGGCTGATGGGGGAGATGGTTCACTTGAAGTTTTGGAAAGTTTCCTTAACCTTGAAAAAGTCCATTGCCAGGCTAATGATCCGCTGGGAAGAATCATTGATTCATTTTATTACTCCAATGACCATACCGCATACGTGGAGCTTGCAATTGCTACAGGTCTTGTCAGGTTAAATGAAAATGAAAGAAACCCGATGCATACAAGTACCTACGGAACCGGCCAGCAGATTCTTGATGCAATCCATACGGGAAACAAGATAATTTACCTTTTCCTGGGAGGATCTTCAACCAATGATTGCGGTACCGGGATAGCCAGTGCATTGGGATATCGCTTCCTCGACAGCGATCGAAACATATTGTCACCTACCGGAATGAATCTGAAAAACATTAGGTACATAGATGATGAAGAATTTAAATATAGGGATATAGAATTTCGTATTGTATGTGATGTCAACAATCCACTTTATGGTGAAAAAGGCGCTGCAAAGGTTTATGCAAAGCAAAAAGGCGCCAGCCAGGATGAAATCAATTGGCTGGATGATGGACTCAGGAATTTCGCACAGCTCATTCGTGACACAAGAAATATAGATATCAATCAAATTGCTGGTGCCGGAGCTGCCGGTGGTATTGGTGCAGGACTGACAGCTTTAATGAATGCTGAAATGATCGGTGGTTTCCAGTTTATGTCTGAACTGACCAATCTTGAAGAAGCCATTAAAACGGCTGACATTGTGATATCAGGAGAAGGAAAAATTGATGAATCCTCATTGCATGGAAAGGTCATCAACGGGATATCTGGACTCTGTAAAAGATATCAGAAACCACTTTATTTATTCTGTGGAGCCAAGGAAATTACAGCTCAATCTGAAGCAAATATCGGTGTGGAAAAAGTTTATGCCATCATGGATATTGCAGATACCAGGGATGAAGCTATGTCAAAGAGTAGCCTCCTCTTATCACAGTTGGCATCTGCGTTTGCCAGGGAAGTCCTCTTGCAGTAAACTCATTTTCTTCTTTTAAATGACCCTCCTTTTATTTTCCGTGTCCTTTAATCAATCAAGAGAAAATACGGAGTATATCTCTGCAACATTAAATCCGTTTTGAATGACTTCCATGTATTCCTTGCTTGTTTTATTCAGAAGAGGGTTTGTATGGTTGAGATGTATGAAATATATTTTATTCCTGAGGCTTAATGATTGATCTTTGAATTTTTCGATCGTTTCGATAACAAAAGGATGCGGGATCAGACTAATATCCCTGTACCCGATTTCTGATGCACTGTAAAATGTAGCATCGATAAACGCTAAGTCAACTTTTTTAATTTCCTCAATGATGTCCCTGGACCATTTTCCCCATTTGTCAATGTCTGGTATGAACAAAACTGATTTACCCGGTCCAATGATTTTGTAGCCAACAGTTTCAGAATACTCATCCCGATGTGGAACCAGGAAAGGAATAACTTTGAAATCATTGCTTATTGTAGTCTCCTGGTTATGCAGCAACTTGTTCAGGGCAATATTCTTGTCACTGACCAATTGAGACCATGGCCCGTTATCCTGCAAAAAAGTTTTCATCCCGGGCATAGTATAAACAGGAATTTCTTTACTGTTTTTAGCTTCCTTTCCCAGGTACATCAAGCCCGTGTAATGACCAATATGTGCATGAGTCAAAAATATGGCATCGGGAAGCATATTGGTTTTAAAACCGGACATATCTGATAAACTTGCAAGTTGACTTGTCATATCAGGTGTCGCCTCAAACAAATAAGTCTTCCGGGATTTATCGTCAATAATACCAAGCGAGACAACCTTTCTTTTTTCTTTTTCCTCAATTGATAAATTTATACAGCAATTTTTACTGCAATCAATATGTGGCGAGCCAGCATCCTGGCAGGTGCCAAGAATGACAAGCCTGGTTCCAGGCGTTTCAATTGACTGGCCATTACACAGTAAAAGCGTAAATAGAAAGATTATAACTGACAGGTAATAAGACCTCTTGCGCACTTTGTGATCATTTAACTCCTAATATAACAAGGATTAAATTATAGATTCCAAAAGTCTCTTAACCTGGCTGTCGCCATAACCGTAAATTGACTCTGTTTTGTGGAAAGATCTGAATATGGAAGCAAAATCATCTTTGCCATATTTATCGATTAATTGTCTCAATGATTTCTCAGGTCTTCCCATTTTCTCATCTGTTGAACGTTTACCTTTATCTGCCAGGATTGCAGGTTCTAAAAAAGTATAGGATGTTCCCAGATCATGTGCAATCTTGATCATCTTGTCATGTTCTTCTTCCTGGTAGAGTGACCATAATTTTTGTAATGACTCAAATTCAGAAGAAGTGATCAGGTATCTTGAATTAAATGCTTCAATAAGACCATT
>JABDPK010000057.1 GCA_013042795.1 Saprospiraceae bacterium
GGTTCCCGGAGTGTGATTGCCAGTAATAAGAAAATGGTGAGCTGAAACAGAATGTATGATATTGAAAATCCGATCATAATGAAAATCAATGGCGCTCCAATTGTAGTCAATATCCATGGTACAATCCTGATTATAACAGCTGGCCAACGATCAGCCATAATTGTTATATTATTTTCAGTGATCAACAGGAAGGTCTGGAAAGCATTGTCCAATGTCCCGATTCTTTCTTTAAAGTAACAGATTGAAAGCACTAGGAGGACAAGGTAAATTACAAGACCAAGTCCCACAACAAAACCCGGAAAGGTTTTATGACTTAGTCCCTTCATGATTATCAAAATTTTTGTTGTCAAATTCACAATCTGTATCAGGTGATTCGAGTTCCAGGGTGCAATGACTGATATTCAATCTTGATAAATCGTTTTTTATCCGGGTCTTTAATTTTTCCTGCAGATCCATTGAAATGTCCTTGTTCAGAATCAAGTGGGTAGTGAGTATATTATAATTACCATCCATAGACCAGATATGTAGATCATGAAAATCTTTTATTTCGCTCACACTGTTGAAATATTCACGCACCTTATGCAGATCACTGATAGAAGGGGTGCCCTGCAGGATAATTTTTACGGCATACCTAAGATTTTTATATACATTATAGAGTATAAAAAGGCTGATGATTATAGATAGTATTGGATCGATTACCGGCAGATCGAAAAACAATAAGATAACTGCCCCGCCCAATACTGCCAGCCATGATAATACATCCTCCAGGAGATGGAAGGATATGACTTTTTCATTGATTGATTTACCATCTTTCAGTTTCAGTACAGCAGCACCATTTACCAACACTCCCAGCAATGCCAGGGCGATCATACCTGGTGCATGAACCGGTTCAGGATCCATGAGTCTTGGTATGGCATTATATAGTATAAAGACGCTTCCGAGGATGAGGAGGATGGCATTGATTATGGCTCCCAGTAATGAAAATCGTTCATAGCCGTATGAAAATTTCTCTGTTTTTTCTTTCGATGATATTTTTTGAAAATACCAGGCAAGACCGAGAGAACAACTGTCACCAAGGTCATGAATTGCATCTGAGAGAATCGCCATACTGTTGGTGAGGATACCACCGATTATCTCGATTATTGTAAAAAGAAGATTAAGAAAGAAAGCAATTCCGATATTTTTCAGACCAGTTTTATGGTCATGGTGTCCATGATGATGACCGTGATGATGACCATGATGATGTCCATGAATATGCTTGTCACTTCCAGATATTTCATTTTCAGAATGTGTCATGTGTAGCCGAATATCATTAAACGATATTAATATAATTGTTGGACATCAAGGTGCATTTTTCAAAAATGATAAGGATCATAAATTTTTATGATTTTAGTCATAAATAAAATCGCATTTTGATTTCATCTTTAAAATGCAATTTTAAGGACACTTACAAGGGCAGATTGTGGAACTCAGCATTTCACAAATCTTTGTAACAGGTAAGCGAAGGGAGGAAATAAATCCTCCCTTTTTCTTTTGATCTTAATCATCTGACAGCCTGACAGAAGTCAGTACAGCCGGGTTTCCTGTTTCTGATATTTATACAAGACTAGATTTTACTTATCTCAAGCTTGTGTTATGGCAGAAAAAACAACAGTTTTCTTTCATCACGAAGAACATAGGGAATGGATGCGAAAAATTGATTTCTACCAGGATGAAATCAGGATATTCCAGACGAACTTGTCAAGGGTCATCCAGGCGCATCCCAATCTTTATTCTATCATAGAAATCGTTGATGAATACAGGAATATCCTGATGAAGAAGTTAAAGAAAATTGATGATATGAGATATCAGATTGCCATGCATGAGCATAAATTGGCAACCGTTGACAGTTCAAATTTAAGTGATCAGATATGGGATCACCAGGAAGTCAGGGATCGTCTGAATGAATTCGACAATGATTACCTGGCACTAAAATCGAACATGAGACATTTCGTCTCCAAGTATATTCGCTAGTACGGCAATGAAAAAATATTAAAGTGTGATTCCGATCTGAAGGTTTAGCTTTGGTTTAACGCCGTAATATCCAAGGTCAAATACATCATAGTAGTTGTAGTATTGATAGTTAGGATCTTCAGGAATGATTTCATCATCAACATCTGAATACCTTACACCTCCTCCAACTGTAAAATCAATAACTATTCTTTTTGATGCAACCAGTTCCAATCCGACAAACAGTCCGCCCTCAGCTGCAAAAATATCCGAGTTCCTGGTCCGGGTTATTTCCTTATTTGTGACC
>JABDPK010000060.1 GCA_013042795.1 Saprospiraceae bacterium
AAAACATTTTCTTTGATACTGTTGTCATATGCAACTATTCCGCCTATAAAATACCGGGATGATCCTGGTATTGAAGTAAGTTTATGGGCCAGGTGCCCTCCTGTACAACTCTCTGCTACAGCAAGGGATTTCCCATTATTTGTATACAATTCATTTAATGCTTCTTCGATTCTGGTTCTCCCTGATGCATAAACATATTTTCCTAAGCTTTTTATTATCTTCTTTTCCAATTGTGTTAGAAGTGCCTTTTTGTTTCCGTTTCCTCGAAGTGTAAGCCTTACTTTCACTTCTCCAAGTCCGGGAAGAAACGCTACCGAGATACCTGGTGGAATATGATCCGTGATGTCAGAAATTTTTTCTTCTACACGTGTCTCTCCAATCCCTATGGTTCTGATCGTTCTGTGTTCTATGTACTGAAGCCTTTTTTCCGTGTTTAGAAAATCCTTTCTAAAACTGTTTTCAAAAATCCACTTCATTTCATACGGAACCCCGGGTAAAGAAAGGATCATTTTGTCTTTTAAATTAAATAGCATCCCAGGAGCGGTCCCCATTTTGTTTGTAAGCAGGCGGACTCCTTGTGGCATATAGCATTGCAGTTTGTGGGCTTTGGTCAGGGTAAAACCCACCTTATTAAAATATTGCTTAATTGACTGATACAGCTTTTCATCAAAATACATGTCGGCTCCGATCGTTTCCGCGATGGCTACTTTGGTAATATCGTCCTTAGTTGGTCCAAGCCCTCCGGTTAATATTACTAATTCTGAATTTTCGAGGCCTTGTTTTATCGCCTTGATTATGCTTTCTTTTTTATCACTTATGGACATTGTAATAAGAACTTCCACACCCATCTCGGTCAGTTGTTGGCCCAGCCATGCAGAATTGGTATCTATTATCTGACCAATCAGTATCTCATCGCCAATTGTAACTATACTTGCTTTCATTCCGGTATAATAAATCTAATTTCTCTAAAGTTATATGCCTGGGTATTACCTCCGCTACTTACACAAAGTCTGCCTTCATCGGATATGCCCTCTATCCTTCCTTCAAATTTTTCTTCTTGCTGATTGCAAAACATTAAGTTCTGACCCATGCCATACAATTCTGACAAATAAGCGTTTTTAAGTTCAGCTGTCCTGGTTATGTAAAAATTAATTTTTTCTTCAAATAGGATCTGGAGTCTGAATAATAAGAGGAGCTTATTATGCGCTTTTCCTGTAATCTGTTTAAGTGAAATCGGGTTGGGAAGATTGGCGGGGAATTCTGCCTGGTTAACATTGAGTCCTATTCCAAAAATACCGTGGGTAATGTTCATACCCCTGACAATATTCTGTATAAGAATCCCGCCAAGCTTGTTATTGTTTATGTAAATGTCATTTGGCCATTTAATCGTCATCTTTTCATCTGGAAGAATTTCTTTTACCAGCGAGATAACAGAAAGCCCGAATATCATGTTAAGATCAAATTGATGTAAAACAGGATGTTTCAAGCGGACAATGAAGGAGGCTGTCAGGTTTTTTCCAGGCTCACTGTACCAAATCCTGCCAAATTGTCCTTTGCCATGTGTTTGATTGTCCGTATAAATGCAATAATGATCATCTGGATTGCTTTTTGATACCAGTTCTTGTGCATACTGGTTGGTTGACTCTGTTTTTGGTAGATAAATGTATTTAGAAACCTTTATGGAGTTCATCTGTTCCAATGTCGGACATTTAATTTTAGTAAATTTGAATTACAGTTAAACAGAAGTAAAGTTTGCATAAAGACACAGTATTAAAAAAGGATACCGCGAACAAGCTTGAATTATTGGATCTCATTATTGACAGCATCCAGGATATTAAAGGTAAGAATATCGTGAAACTTGATATGCGAGAATTGGATGACGCTCCAACTGATTATTTTGTCATATGTGAAGGAGATTCGTCGACACAAATAAGTTCAATATCTGATAATATTGTAAAAAAAGTGAAAGAGGTGTTTGGCATCAAACCATCTCACATTGAAGGAAAATTACATTCAACCTGGGTTTTGGTAGATTATTTTGATGTAATCGTCCATGTTTTCTACCCTGAAACCAGAAGGTTTTATGAAATTGAAGAATTGTGGAGTGATGCAAAAACCACAGAATACCAAAACATATAATGATTTTGTGTTCTGCAAGTAAGAAATAGTTATGAGCGAAAAAAATGAAGATAAAAATCCGAAGAAATTTGTCCTTAATTCATACTGGATTTATGGGCTGATAATCTTCTTTATCCTTGCATTGAACATTGTCACTCTGATCAATGGTAAAACTTCAGAGTTGACACCATATAAGTTCAAGGATATCGCCACCAAAGGTCATGTAGCCAAGGTGGATGTTATAAACAAAAACCTTGTAAGGGTATTTATCAAAAAAGACAGTCTGGTACATTACCCTGAAATAAAGGAAAACAATTTCAACGTGCAACAGCCTCATTTCGCCTTTGAAATCGGCGATGTTGCCTCTTTTGTTGCTATGGTAAATGAAATCAATACTACAAAAGGAAGTGTTTTAATTGATCCTGTATACAAAACAGAGCAAAATTACTGGGGAGCGGTTCTAAGCTGGGTAATTCCTTTATTCCTTATAATCGGGTTATGGATTTTCTTTATGAGACGTGTTGGAACTGGTGCCGGTGGACCAGGAGCTCAAATCTTTAATATCGGTAAATCCAAAGCTACATTGTTTGACAACAATGCTGCGGTAACGGTTACCTTTAAAGATGTCGCCGGTCTTGAAGAGGCCAAAGAAGAAGTAATGGAAGTTGTGGACTTCCTTAAGAATCCTAAAAAATATACATCCCTTGGAGGAAAAATACCAAAAGGAGTTCTTTTGGTCGGTCCTCCGGGAACAGGTAAAACCCTACTTGCTAAAGCTGTGGCTGGTGAAGCCGCCGTTCCTTTCTTCTCAATTTCTGGTTCTGATTTTGTTGAGATGTTTGTTGGTGTTGGAGCTTCACGAGTCAGAGACTTGTTTAAACAAGCCAGGGAGAAAGCCCCTTGTATCGTTTTCATTGATGAGATCGATGCTATAGGTCGTGCTCGGGGTAAAGGTGCTATCCAGGGAGGCAACGACGAGCGGGAAAATACTTTGAATCAGCTTCTTGTCGAAATGGATGGTTTCAGTACCGACAAGGGAGTAATCCTTATGGCAGCAACGAACAGGCCCGACATCCTGGACAATGCCTTGCTGAGACCTGGTCGTTTTGACAGGCAAATCGGAATTGACAGACCTGACCTAAAGGGAAGAGAAGCCATTTTTAAAGTGCATCTTAAAACCATCAAAACTTCAAGTGAGATTGATCCCTATGCATTAGCCGAAATGACGCCGGGATTTGCTGGCGCAGATATCGCCAATGTTTGTAATGAGGCTGCTTTGGTAGCTGCCCGACGCAATAAATCGTCTGTAGAAATGGATGACTTTAACTATGCCCTGGACAGGGTAATTGGTGGCCTTGAAAAGAAGAACAAAATAATATCTCCAAGAGATAAAGAAATTATTGCTTTTCATGAGGCAGGACATGCGATTTGTGGATGGTATCTCCAACATGCTTCTCCGCTGGTTAAAGTAACAATCGTACCTCGTGGAATTGGTACTCTTGGATACGCACAATATTTGCCCAAAGAAGAATACATCACCAGGACGGAGCAACTGAAGGATCGTATGATTATGACTCTTGGTGGACGGGCTGCTGAAAAAATTGTATTTGACAAAATATCAACAGGAGCACAGAACGACCTGGATCAGGTTACAAAAATGGCCTACTCCATGATCTCTGTTTTTGGCATGAACAAACGTGTTGGAAACGTGTCCTTTTATGGTATGTCACAAGACAGCTTCAGCAAACCTTATTCTGATGAGACTGCCAGGTTAATAGATGATGAGGTCAGAAAACTTATCGACGAACAATATCTAAAGGCACAGGAATTGCTCAAAGAAAGAAGGAACGAGCTTAATGTCCTGGCTCAACAATTGTTGGAAAATGAAGTTTTGTTAAAATCAGATGTGGAAAGACTGATAGGTCCAAGACCATTTCCTGATGTTGACGATTTTCATCCAACACTTAATGGTGGTGCTGATTCCAAATACAAGGAATTATTTGAAGACGAAGCCGAAAATGTAGAAGAAACAATAGAGGAGTAAATATTATTCCACAACTTCTACTGACCGATCTATAAGCCTGAAACCATTTCCGTGAATATTAACTATTTCCAGTTTTTCATCACGGCTTAGGTACTTACGGAGCTTTGTTACAAAAACATCCATACTTCGTGCCGTAAAATAATTATCCTCTCCCCAGATTTTAGTTAATGCCAGGGACCTGGGCAAAACGTCATTTTTATGTACACAGAATAAGCGTAACAAATGTGCTTCTTTTGGAGACAGATGGTCTTTATGGTGTTCTTTACTTCCGTTAAAGGTTAAAATACGTAGCGGATAATTAAAGTGAAAGTCTCCTAAAAGAAATTCTTTGACATCGTCTTTCGGGTCAGGTTTGGCACCTGATCTTCGAAGTATGGCCTGAACCCTTAATAACAATTCCTCGGAATTGAAAGGCTTTGTGATATAATCATCTGCTCCGATTTTGAATCCCTCCAGTACATCTTCTTTTAGAGACTTGGCAGTTAAAAATATCAAAGGAATATCCTTATCCTTTTCCCTTATATCTTTTGCAAGCGTAAATCCGTCTTTTTTTGGCATCATTACATCCAGAATACACAAATCAAAACTGCCTTTATTATATTTCATAAGACCTTCTTCACCGTCTTTGGCTAGATCTACTTCATAATCGTGCATTTCCAAATAAGATCTTAAAACATCGCCGAAATTTTGATCATCTTCTACGAGCAGGATTTTTTGAGTTATTGTTTCTGACATGATATTTCTAAAGTTTTACTTATTATTTAGATGAAGTTCTATATGATTAGTCACTAAATTTAAAAGGAAAAAACAAAGTAAATGTACTTCCCTTATCTAATTCTGACTCTACTTTTACCATTCCTTTATGTGCATTCATAAGCGCTTTGACATAACTGAGTCCCAGGCCGAACCCTTTGATGTCATGCCTGTTTCCTGTATGGACCCTATAAAATTTATCAAAAATATGCTTTAAAGACTCTTTTGACATACCTATTCCGTTATCCTGGATGATGACATTTACGCCATTTTCATAGTTCTCTGTTGTGATCGTAATTTCGGGTTTTTCTTTTGAATATTTCTCAGCATTGTCGAGTAAGTTATGTACGATATTTGATACATGCGTTAAATCGCCTTCAATATTTGGATAAACAGCGTTTAACTGCGTGATTAGGTACCCATCCCTTTTAATAACTTTTAACCGGGTGTTTTCCGAGGCCTGGAAGACAACGTCATTTATGTTAACGTTTGTGATCTTCAATTCAAAGTCCTGTTTGTCGATCCTGGCCATCTGTAAAACTTTCTCAACCTGGTTAAGCATCCTTTTGTTTTCCTGCTTAATAATTCCTGTAAACCGTTTGACCTTATTCACATCATTGATCACTGAATTGTTTGTGATCGAATCAGTCGCCAGGGATATCGTTGCAATCGGTGTTTTAAATTCATGCGTCATATTGTTGATGAAATCTGTTTTCATCTCTGATACTTTTTTCTGCCTGAATATGATGAATATCGTATATGCAAAGCAAAACAGGATCAGTGTGGTAAATAGCAATGAGCTCAACATGGATGGCAACACTGAGGCCCATAACCAGCTGCGCTTGCTTGGAAAAAATATTTTCAGGTACCCGGTCAGGCTCTCCTCGTCGTTAAATAACTGGACCTTGTATTTAGAGTCATACAATCCGCGCGTCGCACCCACATAGGCAGGACTTGAGTTTCCTTCAACCTGTACGGCAAAATTTCCGTTGCGAATTACAAAATCATTATGCCTGTTTGAATATACACCATAATCATATTTCAGGCTTATTCCCTGGTCTTCAAGTTCTTCTTTGATATACCGGTCAAGATTCTCCTTGTCAATGTTTTCAAGCATTCCTTCCGGGTCAATGGTTCTGAGGATATCTGCAAACTGGAGATAATTTTGATCCTTAAGTAATATATTGGAAATGAGTTTCGCGTTTTCCGAACTCAATGTGCTTGTTCTGTTTTGAGGTTTCCAGTAGTTCGTTACAAAGTCTTTGGTTTCTGTATCCTTCTGCAACCTGGACTTGACCTTATTCATGGCCATGACAACCTTATCGTCAAAGTTCTTTTCATCAAGATCTACCTGGGCTTTTATCCAGACAAACTGCGTGACTGCAATCCCAAAGAGTGCAGCACTCATCAAAATAATAATAGCCCAGATAATTTTCTTATTCATGCAGTCTAACTTCAATCAAAGTTAAGTTTTCATAAAGGCTAATGCATATCTTTAACTAAGATTTAACCGCCCACATTTAAACAGAACATAAAATGAAGAAAATCGAACATGTTGGAATAGCCGTCGAAAACATAGATGAAAGTGAAAAATTGTTTGAGGCTCTGTTTGATGTTGAACCATATAAACGAGAAATTGTAGAAGCTCAAAAGGTTTTGACTTCATTCATCAGGGTTGGTAACAATAAAATAGAATTACTTCAGGCCACGAGTGAAGATAGCGTCATCCAAAAGTTTCTGGAAAAGAAAGGTCCAGGTTTTCATCATATTGCATTTGCGGTTACAGATATTCGTTCTGAAATGAAGAGATTAAAAGAACAGGGCTTTCGCCTGTTAAACGAAAGCCCTGTTGATGGTGCAGATAATAAAATTGTCTGCTTTCTTCATCCCAAATCAACCAATGGTGTTCTCATTGAACTGGTCCAGGATAAGGAATCATAAATTATCTCCTTAAGAAGTTGCCCAACATTTTCATGCCGATGCTTGCAACTTCATCAACCACTGAGCCGTCTCCATCCTTGTCTAGTAACTTGGTGAATATGTTTGCACCTTCATTCCTCTCAACGTGTACTTCCTGTGAACGATTCAAAAATGAACGCAACCCGTCATTGTCCATTTGCTTTTGTTTTTTGTACCGTCCAAGTACACCTAAAACCATTGGTGCCAGTTTAACTAACATCCCCATGCTCTGGTTTTTATCAAGTCCAGCCATTCTAGCCAGAACTTCTATCGCTGAATCCTGCTTTCCTCCTAAAAGGTGTCCCAGGATACCTGCACCATTCAACTGTTTTGCGTTTTGCGGCTGCGATTTTCCTGTCATCAGTCCCATGATGTCATCAAGAAAAGATCCATCGTGGTCTCTTTCCAATGCACCCGAAAGACCATTCAACGCAGAATCAGAAGAAGCAGCATTTTTAGATAATGCCGTCATCAAAACTGACATAGCAGCACTGGCAGCAGCATTTGTTTTTTTACTATCTCCTATATTAAGCTGGTTGTCTAATCCGTTTAATACTCCGTCAGATAGTTGCCATTGAAGTAAATCCATTAAGTCCATAAATCACGTGTTTTTTTAAGTAAGGCATTGTTTTTGCAATGCTTATGAATAATAATAATTTATAATATATGCTTAGGAGCTTGATCGTTGCATTTATCGTTTATTTTGCATTGGTTTCATATAAGGAGAACCCCAGTACAACATATATCTCGCAATATAAAGAAATTGCTATTTCCGAGATGCATAGGACCGGTATTCCTGCCAGTATCAAAATGGCACAGGCCCTTCTGGAGTCCGGTGCAGGACAAAGTAGCCTGGCCCGTGAAGCCAATAATCATTTTGGGATCAAGTGTGGTGGTTCCTGGAACGGTGGCACTTATTACCTTCATGATGATGACTATAACTCTAAAGGACAATTAATTAAAAGCTGTTTCAGGGAATTTAGTTCCTCATTTGAGTCATTTATTGCTCACAGTGAGTTCCTGGTCACACAAAACAGATATGCTTTTCTTTTTAACTATGATCACCAGGACTATAAAGCCTGGGCCAAAGGACTGAAAAAAGCTGGTTATGCTACTGACAAGGCTTATCCAAAAAAACTAATTAATATCATTGAAAAGTATCAATTGTACTTTCTTGATGATGCCGGAGTAGAAGACTTTTCTCCTGACCTGGCGATGCAGGATTCTGAAATTGCCACGAGAAAAAATAAAACACACTTTGAGTATCCTTCCTATTCACCTGGCGATGCAACGGAAACAACAATAGCTCAAAACAAGAGGTCAGAAAGAAAAAGAATGCGATCCGATTCAAATAAGACTTATCATATTGTAGGTCTGGGTGAGACCCTATCAGAAATTGCCATGATTTATTCCCTGGAAGAAAATGCCCTTAGGCTTCGTAACCGGATTCCAAAAGACGCTGAACCTCTGAAAGGAGAAAGAATTCATCTACGTAAAAAAATCAGTCTGATTAAACGACCAAAATTCACGAGAACTCCGGAGTTTGACGGATTGGCTGCTCAAGAAGATTTTATCTTTTAATTTTGTGTACCATAACCAGGATTAAGAAATGAGGAAAATCATTTTTACGTTTTTTATAGTATTCTTATTTGTCTCCCAGGGCTCTGCCCAGGATGGAGGGTTCTATTTTGGACCAAAAGCCGGTCTGACCATTGCTACACAAAACTGGAACGAAGCCGAAAGGAAGCCTTTACTTAACTATCATTTTGCAGCATTCATTGAATCTATAGATTACAAATACAAAGGTTCTTTATTTGCACAGATTGGTTACCACACAAGGGGAAGTTCAATTTTTGTATCCAATATCAATAATGGTTTACGTTTTTCTGAGGGTTATAAGTTTCGGAATATTTCACTTTTATTAGGCGCCAAAAAACGATTGATTACAGAAAAACTTACCACGCCATATTACTTTTTTGGTGTGCGCGCAGAGTATCTTGTTTCTGATAACCTCGATGAAATACAGGATTTGTTCAGTAACTCCCCTTCCGCCTTGTTTTACCCGATTGATGTTTATACAAATACCTTTGTGTATGGCGTCAGTTTCGGAGGAGGAATAGAATATCTTGGTTCTGCTTATGTTCAACCTACACTTGAAGTTACTTTCAGTCCCGATTTTTCGTTCCAGTACCAGTCCCCCGAAATACCTAATGTAGTTAGTCCATACGATGGAAGAACGACCACCATCCCCGAAAGGAGAATTCGTAATATTACTTTTGAGGTATCCCTTGTTGTTCGTTTCCTGAGAGAGGTGATTTATACTGACTAGAAAATCAATCCCAGTCCCAGGTTGATAAACTGTGCCTGGTTGTTAAATCCCTTTTCATCCTTGCGATAATAAAGATAATCTCCTACACTATTAAACTGGTATTCGTAACTCAGGTCCAGCTGGAATCGATATATCGTAATTCCAAAGTTGAACGCAAACCCTGTATCAAGTCGTCTTCGTCTTTCTTCGAAGCTTTCAATTTCTTCAAAAATATTGTTTTGGTCAACGATATAACCGAAGACGGGCCCTGCTCCAAATTTAAACCTGTCAAAGCAAATGCCGGCATGAATTGGAAGCATCAGATAACTTGTCTTTTTTATAGTTTCTACAGGTGTTTGTTTACCAAACTCCAGATAGCTAATGCTCCGAAATCTGGTTTTGATTTGTCTGTATCCTATTCCACCCTGCAAATACATTATTTCATTCTTATAATATATATATGTATTCAGCGAAGGTGTTACGTCCAGTTCTACAAATCGTAAGCTATAGGTAAGAAAATCCTGTGCATCATCATATTTAATCTCTTCTGATCTGGTAAAAGGAATTGAATAGCTGGCGTTGATCCCAAAATACACCTGCCCGCTAAGGTGGATGCCTGAAGCTGAAATGATGAATATTAATATGGCCTTCTTTGCCAACATGATCTAAAATTAGCTTGAAATTTTTACTCTGATGCACACCTAACGCAACAAATGAGGACAATCTGAGTCAGTTTGTTGCTTTTGATAATACATAAGCTGTTGATTTCCTACCAACAACATGTTTTCCTCGACAAGAATTGTAACTGATGTGACGGGTGTCTCGTCTTTGTATTGATTCAAAACTTCAACCCTAATCAAAATGAAAAATATACTAATCCTATTCTGTTTTTTGATACCTGCTCTTACATCAGGACAAAATTCTGAAATATCTGGTTCTGTTATAGACCATAACAACCTGCCAGTGATCTATGCAAATGTTGTGCTCTATTCTCTAATAGATAGTTCTATCGTAAAAGTTGAATACTCGAACGAAACAGGGAATTACAGCATTAAGGGCATCTCTTCAGGTTCTTATTTTATTGGGACCAGTTATGTAGGATATCCTGATGCTGTCTCGCCTGGTTTCGACATTTCTGACAGTGATCTCATAACCCTTGACCCTATCAGGTTTGAGCCTTCATCAAATGAACTTGAAGAAGTTACTGTAACTGCAAAAAAGCCGCTTTTGGAAATGAAGCCTGATAAAATGATTCTTAATGTGGAGGGTAGCATAAATAATTCAGGATCGGATGCTTATACTCTTTTGAGACAATCTCCCGGGGTTATGATAGATAACAACGATAATATTTTTATGCTGGGTAAAAGCGGTTTGCAAATTTTTATTGATGGAAGACCTACGCAGCTGAATGGTACAGACCTGGCTGATTTTCTTAAGACTATTCCATCTTCTGAGATTGAGTCTATTGAAATCATTACCAACCCTTCCTCAAAATACGAAGCTGAAGGTAATGCGGGTATTATAAATATTAAGTTGTTGAGAGACAAAAACCTTGGTGCTAACGGAAGCCTGAATACGACTTACTCCATTGGACAGAAATCACGATACAATACAACCTTAAGGGGAACTTATAAAAGTAAGGCATGGAATACTTACGGAACTGTCACCGGGTACAAGGGTGCTGATATAAATCCATTTAACCTCTATCGTGAACAACAAGGTTTAAGCTTTGACCAGGCCTCTATTGGCAATGACAGCTGGAATGGTTTTAATAGCCGTGCAGGTGTAGACTATATACTCAATGAAAAAAGTACGTTTGGCTTTCTTGCCAATCTATCAAAATCTCAAGGACACCACGTACAGAACACCGAATCAGATATCTTCAAAACAGGATCCTCTTTGATAGACAGTACTTTGGTTGCCATGTCAGATAATGAATCAGACAGGGCCAACTGGAACATCAACGGGAATTATAAATATTCTGACAAGCAAAACAGGAGTTTGAATATAGATGTAGATTATGGCAAATACTCCAGGACAAGAGAAGCGTTCCAACCCAACACCTATTTTGGTGCAGGAGGAATGATTTTATCAACTAAAGACTTTTTTACATATACTCCTACAGATATCGAAATCGCTACAGCAAAATTAGATTTTGAACAAGATTTTCTGAACGGACGTCTTCAGTTTGGCGCCAAAGTGGCCAATGTTATAACGGACAATGTTTTTGATTTCTATAATGTATATGATGAAACCAGGGAACTTGATACAGAACGCTCTAATGACTTCAGGTATTCAGAACTTGTATATGCCTCCTATGCAAACTATTCGATGAAGATAAACGACCTGAGCATGCAGGCTGGTTTAAGGATAGAACACACGAACTCTGAAGGACATTTAACTGCGCTGATTCCTTCAGAAAATGAATTGGTTGAAAGAAGCTATACAGATCTATTTCCATCTTTTGGGCTGACATACCAGCTCAATGAAAAAAACAGATTTCAACTGAATTACAGCAGACTTATTAATATTACATCATTCCATGATATTAATCCATTTCGATTCTGTATTGACGATTTTTATTTTGATAAATGAAAGCCTTTTTTAAATCGTGAGTTATCC
>JABDPK010000062.1 GCA_013042795.1 Saprospiraceae bacterium
CAGACACCATGCCAGAACCATCATCTGTATTCAGATAATATATCAATCCACCTTCGTATATTTTTCCAAAAAGGCTGTCAAGCAGTATACCTCCGTTATACAGTTCTAATGGATGGAATCCGGAATCTAATAAGAATTGAACTTTCATTGAGTCCAGTTGCTCACAGGTGGTACCGATGTATCCTTCAGGGCACTGACATATTCCGTTTATACAGATTCCTCCATTTTGGCACTCTATATTTTGAGTGATACATAGATCTTCATGTTCACAAAATGTTCCTGTATATCCGGGGGGACAATCGCATAGGCAAGAGAGTTCATTAAAGCTGCCTGCATTGCATTCCTGCGGATCACAACTATCAATTGTGCATTTAATGAAAATCAGTAAAAGAAGGAGGATAAAATTAATGGATATTAATGATTTCATAGAATGCATATTAAATGAAGATATCCAGAAATTATCAAAGTAAGACTACCTGTACGAAATGTAATTTTTAAGCCTTACGCCTGACCCCTGATCCGCTTGAGGGGAACGTAAAAGATTGAAATATGAAATGGAGCGGTCCTCCCTAAAGGGAGTTAGAGGGTGAGGGAGGAAGATAAACGGCTATAGTCACAATTTCTCATACTCTATTTCAGATCAGTTATTCTGAATATGTACTTTTTTAAGCCTTACGTCTGACCCCTGATCCCCTTGAGGGGAATGTAACAGATAGAAATATGGAGTGGAGCGGTTCTCCCTAAAGGGAGTTAGAGGGTGAGGGAGGAAGATAAATGGCTAGAGTCTCAATTTCTCATACTCTATTTCAGATCAGTTATTCTAAATATGTACTTTTTTAAGCTTTACTCCTGACCCCTGATCCCATTGAGGGAGAATAAAACAGATAGATATAAGCATTAGAGCGGTCCTCCCTTAAGGGAGTTAGAGGGTGAGGGAGGAAAACAGATAGCGTAGAATCTCAATTTATTATACACTATTTAAGATCATTTTTTATGAAGATGTGCTTTTTAAGCTTTACGCCTGACCCCTGATCCCATTGAGGGAGAATAAAACAGATAGATATAAGCATTAGAGCGGTTCTCCCTAAAGGGAGTTAGAAGGTTGGGGGAGGAAATGAAGTGAGTGAAATCTCGAATTACTGAACACTAATTCAGATACCCTTTTCTAAATATTATACCCTTCTTCGCATCATATCCCGGCTTGATTCCGCGGTGGATTAAACCTTGTTTGTAATTGTATGTGCGAGAGTCAATAATATATACTTTACATCCGATGGCTTTCTCAAGTTCTTTATGACTGTTTTTCCATAAATATGCCAGTTCCTGTGCAGTGGCATTAAAATCTTTAGACCACTTTTTGGAAAGAACGACCTCTATGGTAAATATCCCAAATGAGAAATTAATCAGCTTGGATGAGAGCCCGTACCCGACACGATAATACATGTCGGTTTCCATGAAATGCTTCCTGTTTAATTCTTCGATATTCATTGCATTTCAACTGGATGCAGAAACTATGCCATAAAGACTTTGGTATGAACATTTGAACTAATATGTGTCTTCGTAAATAATTATTGAAGCTGAAAAATTCAAAGTATTTTAGGTGATCAAAAATCACAGAATGTCCAGATTACTCGTATTATTTTTCCTGACAACTTTCATTATTTCATGTTCTTCTGATCAGAGTGCATCATCTAAAAATGCAGACAGGCCCCTGGACCCCTGGGTTTTCAGATCTGTTTTGGACCAGAACCCCAGAATGATCACTGCAGCCCTTAACAATGACTTGTATGTAGCTTATCATACTGAAACTGGCGCCATGTACAAAGCCTGGAAAGGATTGGTCAATTTCGAAGGCGCTGTATATAACACAGCACATGGTCCTCAGCCAACAGCTGTAGGCGATGCTTATTTGATTAACAATTACAGGGAACCCTGGACATTATTAAAAGAAGGTAAGCCTGTAGAAAGTGATTTCAGGTACCTTGGTCATAGAATTGCTGATGGAGAACTGGAATTACTTTATCGTTTGTCCGGAAAGGATAATATGGTTGATATTACAGAACGTGTCGAACGCACAGAATCCGAGAGTGGACAGCTAGGATTGAAAAGAAGTTTCAGGACAACAGGCTTAAGTGCGCCCTATACGATTGAATGGAAATCCAATGTGGGTTCTGTTGTAGATCAATCGCAAGTGAAATCCACAGGGAACATGAGCCTGTCTGAACCGAAAGACAGAATATTTGATAACAGGAATTTCCTGGATATTGATGTAACAATACAATTGGATAAGGATGAAACGATTGAGTTGGATGTTCTCCTGTTGGATGCTACCTACCTGGATCCCAATCTTGATGATGGTTTTGCAAAAGATATCGATGCATTGCCTATTGGTGCACAGCTAATCGCAAAGAATGATTGTAAAACATGTCATAATCAAACAAAAGTTACTATAGGCCCATCTTATGAATCTATTGCAAGACGATACGAACATACAGATGAAAATGTTGTCTTGCTTGCAGGCAAAATCAAAGAAGGGGGAAGTGGTATTTGGGGAGATCAGGTCATGACAGCACATCCCGAAGCATTGGACCTGGATCTGAGAGATATGGTAAAGTATATTTTTACACTTGCTGATTTTGAAGGTGAAACGGCATCCGAAGATGATGATCTGATCAGTTTTTCATCTGTCCAGGTAGAAGAAAATAATCTTGTCCCAGGAGCCATGACCCGCATATATAACCTCAATGCAGGTACAGATAAATTGCCATTAAATATGGAGAAGGGCAAAGCCGTCCAGGCGGGTATCTTGTCAGGATTTGATAATATCTCGGGGGGAGACTTTATTGGCCTGGAAGATAATTTCGGTATCGTTGCCAATGGATATATCAATATCGAAAAAGAAGGTGATTTTGAATTCAGATTGTGGAGTGACGATGGATCCAAACTCTATCTTCATGATCAGCTGGTAATTGACCACGATGGTTTGCATGGTACTTCCATGAAGCAGGCATCCATGAAATTATCAAAAGGTCTGCATCCATTCAAAATAGAGTATTTCCAGGGCAGGGGAGGTAAGATGTTATCCTGGAACTATAAAAACGCAGGTGATGATAAATGGACCGTCGTACCCAAAGAAATTATATCACACCATAAAGATGATCACAACATGATAGGTCAGTTGTCGCTTCCAATGTCTGTTGTAACCAGAATTCCGGGAGACAGGTATCCGGTCGATGGTGTTCACCCTTCATTTGATTTATACCAGGCAAGACCAGATGAATTCACACCTAAAGTAGGAGGTATGGATTTTCTTTCTGACGGAAGGATGGTCATCAGTACCTGGACGACCAAAGGAGGGGTATATATCCTGGATGGTGTTGGAGGAAAGGACCCCTCTCAAATCAAGGTGAAGCGAATTGCTGCAGGCCTAGCTGAGCCATTGGGCTTGTGTGTTGTGAATGATCGAATTTTTCTAAATCAGAAACAAGAGATCACTGAACTCATCGATCTTAACGGCGATGAGATTATAGATGAATTCAGGACTATATGTAATGCCTGGGGTGTATCAGCGAATTTTCATGAATTCACGTTCGGTTTGATCCATAAGGAAGGATATCTCTATGCCAATCTTGCGACGGGCATACTACCTGGAGGTGCAGGTATGCCAAACCAGCACCCGGACAGGGGGAGTACCATCAAAGTATCGATTGCAGATGGAAGCTATGAAATAATGGCCAATGGCTTGAGAACACCCAATGGCATTGGTTTTGGTTTTAATGACGGAATATATGTAGCAGATAACCAGGGCGATTGGTTACCATCCAGTAAAATTGTACATATTGAAAAAGGAGATTGGTTTGGTTCAAGGGCTGTCGACTATGAAGGAACTGCAAGCAAAAAAGAAAAGTTGCCCGTCGTGTGGTTACCACAGGATGAGATAGGAAATTCTCCATCTACGCCATTAGGACTGGATTATGGCCCCTACAAGGGTCAGATGATCCATGGTGAGGTTACACATGGTGGTATTAAACGTGTATTTGTAGAAGAAGTGGAAGGTCAATTACAAGGTTGTGTTTTCAGATTTATCCAGGGTCTGGAAGCTGGTGTAAACAGGATACAATATGGACCGGACGGACATCTCTATGTTGGTGGAATAGGTAATCCGGGCAACTGGCAACATACAGGTACTTCCTGGTATGGCTTACAAAGGCTTGAATTTAATGATAAACCAGCATTTGAAATGCTTTCAGTAAAAGCAAAATCAGATGGTGTGGAAATTGAATTTACCGAAGCACTTCGTCAGGGAGATGGATGGTCACCAGAAGATTACCAGGTCAAACAATGGTATTACAAACCAACCGCTGAGTACGGGGGACCTAAACTTGATGACAAAGAACTCAGTATTTCCGGGGTGTCAGTCTCAAAGGACAGGAAGAAAGTCTCCCTGAAAATTGATGGTATGAAGGAAGGACATGTTTTGTATGTACGGTTGATGGATCATTTCGTCAGTGAAAACAATAATTCGCTTTGGTCCACAGAATCATGGTATACAATGAACAAGATCCCGCTTAATGATCCGGTTTCAATATCAAATGCTGCCTCAATGTTGCTTGACAATGCATTAACAGAGTATGAAAAAAGCCAGGGCTGGGAACTGCTTTTTGACGGCAGCACCATGGATGAGTTTCATACTTTCAATAAAGATTTTATTACCAAAAAATGGAGAGTAGACAATGGGACGATTCATTTTGATCCGACGGTTGAAGATGACGGGGGAGATCTGGTGACCAATGAAGAATATGAGAACTTCGAATTGCAGCTTGAATGGAAGATCAGCAATTGCGGTAACAGCGGTATCATGTGGAATGTGGTGGAAGACGAAAAATATTGCTGCCCATATCTGACCGGTCCTGAAATGCAGATACTGGATAATACATGTCATCCTGATACCAAATTCAGAACCCATCGTGCAGGTGACCTGTATGATATGATAGAAACAAAATATGTGACGGTCAGGCCGGCAGGTGAATGGAATAAAGTACGGATCATCTCTGATAATGGAGATATGCAATTCTGGTTAAATGGATATAATGTTGTTTCTTTTAAAATGCATGATGACAACTGGACAGAAATGATAACCAATAGCAAGTTTAAGGATTGGGAGGATTTTGGATTGGCCAGGAAAGGAAAGATCGTTTTACAGGATCATGCCGACAAAGTATGGTTCAGGAATCTGAAGATCAGAAAACTTTAATAACCAACTAAGAAGAATAAAATGAGCAGTCTTGTAAAATTCAAACTTTCAACCATGATGTTCCTCGAATTTTTTATTTGGGGAGGGTGGTTTGTCACCCTGGGTACATACCTTGGAAATAACCTTTCCGCCAGTGGCGCACAGATTGGCCAGGCTTATTCAACACAATCATTGGGTGCCATCATTGCCCCTTTCATAATAGGTTTGATAGCAGACAGGTATTTTAATGCCGAGAAAGTATTAGGCATATTACATTTGCTGGGAGCAGGACTCATGTATATGATGTCAACTGTCGATGATTTCAGTGCATTTTATCCCCTTGTTTTGGGTTATATGATCATATATATGCCAACACTGGCCCTTGTAAATTCAGTCGCATTCAATCAAATGAAAGACCCTGCCAGGGATTTTGCATTGGTGAGACTCTGGGGGACAGTAGGGTGGATCGTGGCCGGTCTGGTTATCAGTTTTATGTTTAAATGGGATTCTGCTAAATCGATTGAAGAAGGGATGCTTTCCAATACATTTTTAATGGTATCTATATTTTCTTTCGTATTAGGAATTATGAGTTTTATCCTTCCAAAAACACCGCCATCTTCAAAAGAAGGCAAGGTGACTATTTCTGATATACTTGGACTTGATGCATTAAAACTTCTGGCAGACCGTAATTACCTTGTATTTTTTATTTCATCGATATTGATTTGCATACCACTGGCCTTTTACTATGCCCTTGCAAATCCGTTTCTAACAGAAGTAAATATTGAGAACCCTACTGGGATCATGACCATTGGCCAGGCTTCAGAAGTAGTTATGATGTTACTTTTACCGTTCTTTTTCAAAAGATTTGGATTTAAAATGACCCTGGTTGTAGGGATGCTGGCATGGGCCCTGAGATATGTACTGTTTGCTTACGGTCAGGATGGTGAGCCGTTTTTTGCCCTCTTAGTCGGTATCGCCCTGCACGGAATTTGTTATGATTTCTTTTTTGTTTCGGGGCAGATTTATACTGATAGCAAAGCGGGTGAATCTGTTAAAAGCGCTGCTCAGGGATTGATAACACTTGCCACTTATGGATTAGGTATGTTGATTGGTTTTTACATTGCAGGTATGATAGCAGATAAGTTTACTCTTGAGGACGGCGGACATACATGGGCTGATATCTGGCAGTTTCCGGCAATCTTTGCAGCAGCGGTAATGGTCCTTTTCTTTTTGCTATTTAAAAATGAAAAAATCGAATATTCGCAATCATAGTGTCTTTGAAAAGTTATTTTCGTAGATGTTTATACAAACAATAATATAAATGATTGAACTCGGGAGTGTCATAATCTTAGGGATATTTGCACAATGGGTAGCATGGAGGATCAAAGTGCCGGCTATTTTACCTTTGATATTAATTGGATTGGCGGTAGGTCCTTTATCAACCTATATAACAGGAGATGAGCAAAAACTCCTTGAACCGATATGGAACAATAACAAAGGGTTATTTCCAGGAGATCATCTATTCCATTTTGTTGAATTAGCCATTGGTATTATTTTGTTTGAAGGAGGTTTGAGTCTAAAAAGGGAAGAAGTCAAAGAAGTTGGTCCTTCAATAATAAAAATTATCACACTCGGGTCATTGATCACTTTTATCGGTGGTGCGGGTTTAGCTCATTTCATCATGAATCTTACATGGCCGATCTCGTTCCTCTTCTCAGGATTGATTATCGTAACTGGTCCGACTGTAATTTCTCCCATACTCAGGAATTTACCATTGAAACGAAATATTTCAGCCTTATTGAAATGGGAAGGGATCCTTATTGATCCGATCGGAGCACTGGTGGCAGTACTTGTATTCGAGTTTATAAAATTAACACACGCTGGTGAAGGTAGTTTTGCATTTACAGGTGAAGCTTTAAAACAATTTATATTGATTGCCCTGGTTGGTTCTGCACTTGGTTTCTTCAGTGCGCATGCACTTAAGCAATTATTAAAACGAGATTGGATACCACATTACTTGCTGACTGTATTTACCCTGGCCTATGTACTTGCAGTATTTATCTTATCAGGAATTCTTGTTCATGATTCAGGACTTTTAACAGTAGTTATCCTGGGAATGGTGATTGGAAATATAGAAATGCCACATAAGAACGACATTATCTATTTTGGAGAGTCTATCAGTATTCTTTTGATCGCTGTTTTATTTATACTGCTCGCTGCAAATATTAATATAAGCGACTTGCAATTGCTCCTTGACTGGCGGGTAGGTATTTTGTTTTTATCTGTGATATTATTGCTTAGACCTTTAGGAGTGTTTTTAAGTACCAGTAGATCAAGCCTAACAACTAAAGAAAAAATGTTTATCAGTTGGGTAGGACCACGTGGTATAGTTGCAGCGGGTATTGCCTCGCTTTTTGGATTGAAGCTTTTTAATATGGGGATACCGGGAGCTGAGTATATCACGCCTTTGGTATTCATGATAGTATTGGGGACAGTCATTCTAAATGCGACTACTGCAGGATTGGTTGCCAAATGGTTAGGCGTCTTACTAGCCAAGAGTAATGGCATATTGATGGTTGGTGCGCACAGGGCCGCAAGAATTATTGCCAATTATATGAAAAGTCAGGGGCAGCATGTTGTTTTGGTCGACAGCAACAGCAATAATATCGATCAGTCAGAAGAGATGGGTCTGGATGCTTTTATAGCAAATATTTATAATGATGATATAAAGAATAATGCTGATTTGAATGATGTCGGATATATTATGGCACTCACCGGGAGCGCTGATGTAAACGACCATGCGATTAAACATTTCGAAAAAGATTACGGAGAAAATGGGGCTTATCGATTAGTATCCATTAGTGAACTTCAGGATCCTGAAAATATAATTGAAGAAGAATGTCTCTTTTCCAGATCTGATGATTTCATCCATTTACTTGAAGTGTCCAGGGATTATCCTGATATCAATGAACTTGAGATAACTTCTAACGATCATTTCAAGGATGTACTTGAGAAAATTACGACTGAAATCAAGTCCATCCCAATATTATTGAAGAAGAAAGAAACAAATGAAATTCAATTGATCCTGGCAAATTCATTAGCCGGGATGGAAGCGGAAGAAGGTGATACGCTGGTTTACCTTGGTAAACCACTTGTAACTGTCGAAGCTAATGTTTAACAGTCTGTAATAATACCTTCTTCCAATAGCTGAAGAATAATTGAAAGTAGTTTTTCCATTGTGCAGTACTTTTAAAGAAATTTTATAAGACTTTCATTTTGAGATCTTTGCTCAGATCTACAATCTTGTCTTTGATTTCATTGAGACCTTCTTCTACCTTGTTTGCGATACTGTTAATGTTAATATCTTCTCCGCGCATAGCCAACCTGTCGCTACTTGTTTTTGCTTCAGGCACAGCTATCCAAAGTATGATATAAGGCAATACTCCAATACCACTGATAGCTAGGATCACAAATAATATGCGTAAGATAATAGGATCATGGATGCCAAAATATGCAGATAAACCAGAGGCTACTCCAGCAATGACAGAATCATCTGGATCTCTGAATAATCGTTTTCCTGTTCTGTATTCAGATTCAATCGTGCTGATTTTTTCTTCTTCAAATTCCAGTTCATCCTGAAAGTCTTCTACCTGCCCCATAACAGCTTTAACTTTATCAAGCTTTTCAAGTGTGATGATACTCCCGTTTTTCTCATCTTCTTCAAAAAGTTCTGCGATCCTGTTTTCGATATCATACAGGATATCTTCCATGCCATCTGATTTGGCGAAGTGTTTTTCAATGGATTTCAGGTATTTATCCAGTGCTCCGTATGCATCTTCATTGATAATAAAAGCGCGACCGCCAAGATTAATATTTATTACTTTTTTCATGTTTTTACTTTTGGATAATGGTTTTTCTTATTTCTTAATTGATAATGTAATTGCGTTTTTTAAATCTTCCCAGGTACTCATTAATTCGTCCCGAAAACTTTTTCCGGTATCTGTGATCTGGTAGTATTTTCTTGGTGGACCCGACTTGGATTCTTTCCATGAATAAGATAACAGATCAGCTTTCATTAGCCTGTTAAGTAAAGGATACAAAGTACCTTCAACAACAATCATCTTTGATTTTTTTAACTGATTGATAATATCTGAAGGATACATTTCCTTTTCAGATATTATAGACAGGACACACAATTCAAGGAGTCCTTTTTTCATTTGTGCTTTTGTGTTCTCTAGTTTCATAATACAAATATATAATGATATAAGGTACTATGCATTACATAGAACTATACAAAGCCATTTACTAGATTAACGAAGCAAAAAATCGGACAAAAAAAAGGGGTTCAACGATAAGCTGAACCCCTTCAAATTTATTATTAAAGGATTATTCCTTATTTAGTCTTAATACTTTGATGATATTATTGGATCTATCCAGAATCCTTACCAGGTAGATTCCTCTGTTCAACTGTGAAATCTCATGTGACATTCCTGGTCTGTGAGCTTCAGAATACATTCTTTTCCCGATGATATTATATACAATAATGTTACTGACATTACTGTCATTCTTTAACCTGAAAGAATTTGACGATGGATTCGGATACAGAATCGTATTATCCTCTATTTCTTCAAATTCAGTTGACACTGAATTGCTGACATTATATGAAACAGGGAAACTGGCATATATCGAATCTCTTCCACAGCTTTCAAGAATCCTTACTGTAACATCGGCTGTGCCTATGACACCATTCGGATTAATGTATAATTGAATCGTGGCTGTATCACCGGGTGCAAAATAATTTGTCTGGCTACATGGGCAGGCTTCTACACCCCATACGTAACATAAGTTTATGTCACATAATTTAAACTCCCATTCAGCTGGTGCATCATCTCTTTGAATATCCCAGTAAAATTCTATTGTTTCACTTGTCGTATTCTGGATACGTACATTCGTCTTATTCTCTTCCACATCCGGAAGAATTTCTACAGAAACACTCTGATCAAGGACCGAAATCTGGCCATTGGTTATAATAGTAGTTAATGTAAATAGAAAGAGTAGAATGTACTTCATAGGTTTCACATTTAGTTCAAATATAGAGAATTCAATCCAATAATAATTCTTAATAATGCGTTAATGTCTGCTTAAATAGACAAATGCCGGACAAATCATGACCGGCATTTGACATTTTTCTATATAAAATGAAATTCTACAACTTCGTGAATTTCAATACATTCTGTCCGATTTCAGTTTGGATAGTAATAAAATACATTCCAGAAGCCAGATCAGAAACATTATAATTTTCATTTAGAGTTCTTAAAGAATATGAACCCAGATCTTTTACTTTATTTCCAAGTACATCTGTGATACTTACATTATAGTTCACATTTTCAGTAAATCCTAATTCAAGGTTGATAATACTTTCAGTCGGATTCGGATATACTTCAAAGGCAGCCAATTCATCAATTTCTTCAACTGAAGAAGTCATGAAAGGAATCTCTCTTTCAATATATGCGTTGTATGCTGCACTTTCATTATCATTATCCAATACAACAGCTATTGCGTTAAGCTTTGTCATATCATGGTCAGCAGGGATCATATAGCTCAAAGTATGTGTATATGTTTCACCGGCAGTAATTGTTGCAGGAACTAATGTAGCGTCACCATAAAATCCTCCAACTGAACCTCTGAGTGTATGATTGTATTCGATGTCACCTCCTGAAGCAGGGTTTGCCAGGTTTTCCCAACCGCCCATAGGACCTTGTCCTCCACCGGCGTAGTTATTGGCTTGTCTGTAATCAAATGAATCACCTACAACATGATCTTCAGTAATCAGAACAGCTACAGAATAGTTTGCATCAATATTTGAATGAGCAGTTATTGCTAAATCCAGGACCATTTCTCTTGTATCCATATTGATCTGCGCGTCCAGGCTTAAACCGATTGGAGAAGGCCTGTTTCTTGTGAAAGTCCTCAAGTCTTCACCAAAAGTGATCATATCATCTATGCCTGGGATACCTGGATTAGCTGATCTGTCAACTACCAAAGTAGGGAATCCTGAGACCAGGCCTACATACTCCTGTGCATATGAAGATACTTCCATTGGATCTGGCCATGTAGACTGACCAACATGTATAGCAGCACCAGCGAATGTTTCAGCAAAATTTTCTTCCATTAGGTCCATGAAAACAGCTCCTCTTGGACACCATGGGCACCAGGTACCTGTTGATTCTTCCACAAAAACCTGTTTGCCTGGAGGATCCAAAACACCGGTCAATTCAGCTCTTGCACCATTATTTGATGCATCCTCATCAGCGACACCATTTGGCATCTGGATGTCAATAGTGACATCAAAATTGGTAGGTTCTGCTAAAGTTACGGGAATTGAAAAATCTGTTGACTCAAGTGGTCCTACATCAACGCCGGTAACCGTTTCCGTAATTGTGTTTGAACCATCGTTGATCACAACATCAAATTGTGTCAGGTTTTGTCCACCAACGTTTACAATGCTACCAGATACATTAAGTGGTGTGGCAACATCAGTAAATCTGTAAATATTGTCAAGCTCTAATCTTACATCATTTGCTGAAGGTACTCTCAGGACAACATTATCCAAAGCTGCACCAAATAACCATCCACCGTTGTCTGTATACCTGAACGAAAAGTTAACTGAGGCGTTTCCAACAGCGTCCGATACATTATATACAGCAGATCTCCATAAAATGCTTCCGTCTCCGGTTATTTCTGTCAACTGTTCCCATGTTGTGCCTCCATCATAAGAGACATCAAGGAAAAGTGCTTCAGCAACACCATAGGTTCCCTGGGCATAAGCAATGTCAAAATTCAAAAAGACAGCGCCGGACATCATAGATAAATCTACAGCAGGCATAATCAACCTGTCCGAACTTTTATCGCAATTACAGGCATCATCATTGGTAGCAATAAATGTTGTACCGTCTTCAGGATCTGAGACAGGCCAGAACTGAGAGCCTAAACTTGCCGAACTACCAACGACCCAACCACCGTCAGTGGCACTTGTCTCTACGGACCAGTCCATTGGTAATGTACCATTGAAATTTTCTTCTACCAATACTTGTGCAAACATCATTGTGGCAGAGAAAACCAATGTCATTATCGAGAGTAAATATCTTTTCATGTACTAAAACTTTTAGATTAATTAAATATTGAAAGTCGATAAAGATAATTCAATTTTAAAAAGAGCCTTAATATTAGGCTAATTTTGTTTTAATACGGGCTGTCTCACAAACGACAAAACAAAAGATGGTAAATAGCTTGATTAGAGCAATATGCCTGTAAGTATATCAAGTTTGACTAAAAAATATACTGAATCTTATGAAAGTTGTCATTATTGGTAATGGTATCAGCGGTATCACAGCAGCAAGGTGGATCAGGAAACTGAGTGATTATGACATCAAAGTGATCTCATCTGAATCCGAGTTTTTTTATTCCCGGACTGCATTGATGTATATCTATATGGGCCATATGAGGCAAGCGGATACCCAACCATACGAGGAGTGGTTCTGGAAAAAGAACAGGATTGACTTGCATTTGGACCATGTTGACAATATTGACTTCAGTCAAAAACGATTGAAGCTAAGATCAGGGATAAGCGAGAGCTATGACAAGCTTATTATAGCCACCGGATCAAGTCCGAATAAATTCGGATGGCCCGGCCAGGAGCTGGAAGCGGTCCATGGACTCTATTCATTACAGGATCTTGAGCAAATGGAAATCTATTCAAAAGATTTAAAGCGTGCTGTAATCGTGGGCGGTGGCCTGATCGGGATTGAAATGGCAGAAATGTTCAGATCACGCAATATTGATGTAACTATGCTCGTCAGGGAAAGCAGTTATTGGAATAATGTATTACCGGAAGAAGAGGCTGAAATGATCAGCAGGCATATAAGAAAACATCATATAGATCTTCGGCTCGGTCTAAACCTTCATGAAATTTTGGGTGATGAAAAAGGAAAGGCTTGTGCCGTCACCATTAAAG
>JABDPK010000067.1 GCA_013042795.1 Saprospiraceae bacterium
GAGGCACACGAATAAGTGCCTTGTCCGCTTTCTTTCATGGCATCCATGGCAAACCCGGTTTCGTAAAACAATAGTTTACCCAACTCCACCTTTGCTGGCGTAAGCGGATTTTTCGGGTCCTGGGGAATAGCAGCCAGATCATTTTCATCCGGCAGAATGTAAAAATCCAGGTCGCCGGTAGCTGAAGATCGGCTAACCAGATCTTCAAGTTCCTGGTCCAGTTCAATAAGAGAGGGCATCTGGTCTTTTGTACAAGCCCAAATAGATGAAATCAGGATTATGACTGCTAGGTATCTTATTTTCATGAACCGCAATTTTTGGAAAAACAAAAATATTAATTTTATATTAAATTATTGTTTAATATATAATCTTCTATAAATTAGCTTCTTATATTTGGTTTTTCAAAGATTAGTCTTTTCGTTAAAAAAGACGATTTTTGCAAATACAATATTATTATAAAATTTATTAATATTCATTTTATGAAAGCAAGTTTGTTGGTATTAGCTGCAGGGATGGGAAGCAGGTACGGGGGATTGAAACAGTTGGATTCTTTTGGTCCAAATGGAGAAACGATCATTGATTATTCCATTTATGATGCAATGAACGCCGGGTTTGATAAGGTCGTATTTGTTATCAGGAGTCATTTCAGGGAAGCTTTTGAAAAGTATTTTGATGACAGAATTGGAGGCCATATTGAATTGTGTTTTGTTGAACAGGAACTATATAAAATTCCACAGGGCATCGATGTAAACCCGGATAGAGAAAAGCCCTGGGGAACAGCACATGCTGTTTTAATGGGTGAAAATGAGATTAAGGAACCCTTTGCCGTGATCAATGCTGATGACTATTATGGACAGGAGTCATATCAAACACTTATTGATTATTTCTCGTCCGATGCACCGCAAAATGAATATGCAGTTGTATCATATTTGCTTAAAAATACACTATCAGATCATGGTAGTGTCAACAGGGGCATTTGCTACAGTGATAAAGATCATTATCTCACAAAAATTATCGAAACACTTCAAATTTCAAGAACTGACGAAGGAACAATTATTTCAGGTGGAGAAAGCGACCAGAAACTAATAGATGAGACACTTGTGTCTATGAATATGTTTGGTTTCAATCCCAGCTTCTTTGAACTTACAAAAAAGTATTTCAGAACATTCCTGGAAAAAAGAGGAATGGAACTCAAATCAGAATTCTTTATTCCATTTGTCCTGGACGAAATGATCAATCAAAAAGAAATAAAAGTAAAGGTCCTGGAGTCTCCGGCTAAATGGTTTGGTGTCACTTACAAAGAAGACAAGCCTATCGTGCAAGCTAAGATTCAGGACCTGATCAATAAGGGCGTTTATCCTCAAAAGTTATGGGATTAGATTGAGGGCTGATTAGTTACATCCCAGTTCAATAACTGATGTTTCGTCATTATTTGGAAAGCAATTACCTGAACCGATATAGTCCGGAATATATCTTTCCATACCAGGGTCACGCAAACCAATTTCTATAAATTCAATCAGTTGTTCTTTTTCCTTTTGAGTCAATGCAACCGGATGAAGTTTTTCAGAAATTACACCTTCCGGCAATCTTGGATTTTCGGCAATGGCTGACAGTTTGTATTCGATGACCGCTTCAAGGCTGGTTTTGCTTGAACCGTGAAAATAAAATGAATAATCCCCGGTATTATATAATCCCGGAACCCGGAATTTATACAGATCCGAATCTTCCAATGTAAATCCCCCCCGACCCAGGTTTCGTCTGTCATCTGCTTTCGCAAATACACATGCTTCATTTTGATCCATATCCTTTACGCCAAGGGCATGGAACTCGTGTGATCCAAGATTTTTTTCATAATGGCATTTATAACATTTTGCTTTACCAAAGAATATGGCCCCACCGGCTTTTTGATCATCTGTCAATGCGGAATCATCACCTTTAAGCCACTTCTGGAATGGTGCATGTGTCGTTATGATTGTTCTTAGAAATGCAGAGATAGCGAGGCTTGTTGTTCGAGGGGAATATCGTTCTTCTTTTATGACATCAGGGAATGCATTATCAAAAAGTTCCGTGTATCCGAAAGCATCGGCCATTTCGCCTGACATACTCAGTCGATGGCTGATAAGACCAATCATGTTCTGGGTCTCAATGGATTCAAAACCCAGGGCATTGAATTCTGTATCTTCTCTTAATGGCCAGATATGGTCCGTACCAATATTTACTTTTCCACTTCCAAATTGTCCATTCCAGAATGTATTTTCCACGAAGCCCACATTGATCAGACTCAATGGTCGTATCGATTGAATATCAAGTTGTTCATTTTCATATACAGGATCTTTAATCCTGTTGATGCCAACACCGAGACCACCTTCTCCAATACCCTGAACATTGTCCGGTGTAAATCCTGATTGAGGCAGGTGGCATGTCGCACACGAGTAGCTGTTCATCCCGTTATCCAGGCTTGGCGTAATTCCAAGTCCGGTTTCGAAAAACAGCATTTGACCTAATTGTACTTTTTCCTGGGAAAGAGGATTTAACCGGTCCTGGGGGACACGTACAAGATTGTTATAAACCGGCAACTCGTAGTAGTCGATAGCACCTGTAGGAGAAGCATTTATGATGTTCTGTGTAAGTTCTGCATTTATTTCACCCGCAAAATTGTTCTGATCTTTTGAACAGGCAAAAACCAGTAAACTCATAAAGGCCATTAAAATCCAGTTTAGCTTCATTTCAATTCTCAAGAGCGTAAATTAAAGTGGTTCACCTTCAAAGCTATGAGAAATTTATTCCATGAGTATGGCAGCTACTTTACAAAAAGACAAAAAAAAGAAGCTATCCAGGTGACAGCTTCTCATTATCAAACCGTATGAAAAAAATACTCTTTAGCATTATGACGCAATAATTATTTAAAGTAACACCTGATTGAATTTTTTTTCATGAATTATCTAGAGAACAGGAATTAAATGAATGCAAAATATGCCTCTTCATTTATGCAGATCCTGAAATTCCTGAGTTTGAACTATATGATGAGTCATACACTTCAATCAATCATTGAGGCCTGCGCGAAGATTATTTTACTTTTCTTTGTGGCTGAATTCCTTTATTGTCATGAAATATAAAGTCTTCAAATTCGGAGGTGCATCGGTTAAGGATGCAGAACACATCAAGAATGTGCTAAGTATTATCCGGAGTTACGATTCTGAAAAAATACTTGTAGTCATTTCAGCACTCGGCAAAACAACCAATGCGCTGGAGTCGAAACTTCCATCAATTGCGCAGAACCCGGAAGAGAGTCATATTATCCTGAAGGAACTGATTGAAGACCATCTTGATATCGGGAGGGCCTTGAACCTGGATGCTGAAAGCCTTGCAAATACTTTCAGAAAGCTGACTGACGAAATGATTACTTCCATAGTTAAAAATGGAAACAAAGGATCCGATTTTATATATGACCAGGTCATTTCATTGGGAGAGCTATTCAGTACAAAGCTGATCGAGAATTATATGTCTTCCTGTGGCGTGTTATCTGTTTGGCAGGATGTCAGGGAATTGTTCCAGACAGATAATGTTTACAAACGGGCAAAAATGAATATGCCTGAATCAGGACTATCTGTGCTGAATGTAATTCCGGATTTGTTTTCTGAAAAAGATATTATCATAACCCAGGGTTTTATTGCTCGTTCGGCGGAAGGCTTCACCACAACCCTGGGCAGGGAAGGATCAGATTATACCGCCGCTTTATTTGCCTACTTCCTGGATGCTGGGGAACTCACTATATGGAAAGATGTCCCCGGTATTCTTACAGCTGATCCCAAACGATTTGAAAATGTAGAGAAACTGGACAGGATGTCTTATCGTGAAGCCATAGAGATGACTTATTATGGTGCAAAAGTGATTCATCCCAAGACGATTCAGCCAATTCAGAATAAAGGGATCAGGTTGATGGTCAACTCCTATCTCAACCCGGGAGAAGTCGGGACTATCATATCAGGCCAGGGCCTGCCAAATTATCCTCCTATTGTGGTTATAGAAGACAAGGTTTGCCTGTTGCAGATCAGCAGTAATGACTTTTCATTTATACAGGAAGATCATTTGAGTCATATTTTCAATAAGCTTAACGAGTCCAAAATAAAATTGCTGACAATGAGAAATTCTGCGATCAGTTTCACTCTTTGTGTCAAGGATCCGGGACATAAAAGGCTCAATGCATTGATCGACAACCTTGGTGATTATTTCACCATAGATGTCTTTGATGGATTGCAGTTAATTACAGTGAGACATTTCCAGGAAAACCTGATAAAGAACCTGACGAAGAATAAAGTTGTTTTGTTTGAGGAAATATTAAAGAATACTATCCAGCTTGTTGTCAAACCTTCACTAGAGCTTAAAGAAAAATCCTAGGATTTTTTATTGTATTTGAATTTAAAATAGAGAATCGTAGCAGCCAGACTTATGGTCACGATATTGGAAAAAATAATCGGGAAGTTTCTGATGACTAGCCCGTATATAAGCCACATGATCAGTCCTGACATAAAGATAATATACATTACAAGTGAAATGTCTTCAACAGATTTTGTCCTGTAAGTCTTGATAACCTGAGGTAAGAATGAAATCGTGGTACATGTTGCTGCCACAAATCCCAGTATATCTATAGCCGACATGATTTAACTGAAGGTGCTTTTTATCAAACCTCCATCGATGGAAATGGTCTGACCGGTGATGTAACCGGAAAGTGGAGATAATAACCAGCAGGCAAGTGATGCAAGATCACCGGGATTTCCCATTCTTCCGACCAGGATTTCCTGTTCAAACTGAACTTTGGCTTCTTCCGGTGTGATTCCCAATTGTGCACTCTTGTTGATAAATAATCTTTCCATAGCCGGTGTGGCATGGTAACCAGGTGCGAGAATATTCAGGTTGATGCCTTCAGCAGCTATCTCCTGTGACAGAGATTTTACAAAACCGACAACTGACAACCTGAGAGAAGTACTGAGTATGAGATTGTCGATGGGCTGCTTGACAGATGAACTCTCAATGTATACAACCCGGCCATAGTTGTTTTTCTGGAACAGCGGTAAAATTTCCTTTGTCAGTTTGACCTTCCATCTTAACAAGGTCTCATATGCCTTATCCCAATCTGATATGCTTGTTCGAGCAAAAGATTTTGCTGGTGGTCCACCAGCGTTTACCACAATACCAGACAGATCTCTTTTTCCTATTAATAGTATCAATTTTGAAATTGTGGCATCGGTAGTGATGTCACCTGGAAGAATCTCTATCTGATCCGGGAAATTGGCTTGTAGATCTTTGAGCTTTTCTTCTCCGCGCGCATTGATAATAACCCTGGCTTTTTCGCGGACCAATGCTTCTGCAATGGCTTTTCCGAATCCGCTGGTTGCGCCGGTAACAACAAAAAGTTTTCCATCTAAATTCAAGTTCATCTTTTAAAAATTTGGGAGGCGTTGAAAGAATGAAACAAATACCTTCTCTATCCGGGAGTATTCACCGTCTATGTGGAAAATATCCTTCAGTAGCAAAAACAGCTTATGTCTTGATTCTTCAGAATCGTAATACTTGTCTTTGTGTTTCAGGATAATCTTGAGACTGAAAAAATCATTGTTTTGGAGGAAAAGAGAAAACAGCTTTGTAAAAGTTTCAGGAGCTGTTCTCTTTTTTATGAATTCTTTTTCATTTTCTGAAAAGTTATAATCCACATGTCCAACATATATCAGTAGGAAAACTTCAAATTCTTCCCTGGTCAGATCCGGTAATTTCTGTTTTGTTTCCACGTCTTAAATGACATTTAGCGATTTACCTATTTTTTCAAAGGCATCAAGTGCTTTTTGAATGTGTTGCTCTTCATGTCCTGCAGAGATTTGTACTCTTATCCGTGCCTGTTCCTTCGGAACTACAGGATAGAAGAAGCCAATCACATAAATGCCTTCTTTCAGAAGCCTGTTTGAAAATTCCTGGGAGAGTTTGGCATCGTATAACATTACTGGAGTAATGGGGTGGGTTCCTTCTATGATATCGAATCCCAGACTTGTCATACCTTCCCTGAACATTTTTGTATTGTTCTCAAGTTTGTCGCGTAATAATGTACTTGTGCTGAGCAGATCTATCACTTTGAGTGAAGCCCCGACAATCGCAGGTGCAAGGGTATTTGAAAACAGGTAAGGACGTGAACGTTGCCTGAGCATTTCGACCACTTCTTTTTTAGCAGCTGTAAAACCGCCTGAAGCGCCGCCGAGTGCCTTTCCAAAAGTTCCGGTAATGATATCTACCCGGCCAAACGCATCATTATGTTCTGCACTGCCTCTCCCTGTTTTACCAACGAAGCCGGTGGCATGGCAATCGTCAACCATTACGATGGCATCATATTTATCCGCCAGGTCACAGATCTTGTCAATCTGGGCAATAATTCCGTCCATAGAAAATACACCATCGGTGGCAATCATGATTCTTCGGGCACCCGCTTCACGGGCTTCGATAATGTTCTTCTCAAGATCTGACATATCATTATTCAGGTATCGATACCTTTTGGCTTTACATAACCTGATACCATCTATAATCGACGCATGGTTCAACTGATCTGAGATAATAGCATCTTCAGGACCCAGCAATGGTTCAAACAAACCACCATTGGCATCGAAGGCTGCTGCATAGAGTATAGCGTCTTCACATCCTACAAAATCCGCGATTTTCTGTTCAAGCTCTTTATGGATATCCTGGGTCCCGCAAATAAATCTGACTGAGGACAAACCAAAACCATGTGAGTCAATGGTGTCTTTTGCAGCTTTAACAATTTCTGACTGGGAAGATAGCCCCAGGTAATTATTCGCACAAAAATTAAGGACATCTGATTCTTTTGTGGTCTTGATGGAGGCTGCTTGCGGGCTTGTAATGATGCGTTCCTCCTTGTAAAGACCATCGGCACGAATACCGTCGAGTTCTTTCTTGATTTGGCTGATATAGCTTTTCATTATATGATTTTATTTGCTCGCCTAAAGATAGGTTTTAATATTTTTCAAAAAACACCTCAAAACACCATAAAAAAACAAATTATAAAAAATCGTAATATATATTCGTGTTATTAATAATTGTTTATATATTTGTCCCTAGCGTAATATGTTTACGCAGGTTTAATCTCTTTGACCAAAAATCGATTTGTCCCCCCCCCACTTCAGTAAATGTACGGCGATAGCCGTATGGTTGAATTTATTTAATACTAACTGAATTTATTTCTAATTCATAGGTCGCAATGAGAAAAATTACATTTGTGCTACAAGCTTTAAGTGGATATCTGTTATATGCACTTTTATTTATGTCCACCAATTCTATTGGTCAGTGTCTTTCAGGAACCCTGGAAGGTTATGTATATACCGATAGCAATTTTAATGGATTAAGTGATCAGTCAGAGACTGGCAAATCCGGCGTATTGGTCCGGGTTTATAATTCCAACGGACAGATGGTGGGTCAATCCATCACTGGTACCAACGGATTTTTTAATGTCCAGGGGCTGGATGATGGAGAAGAATTTCGGGTCGTGTATGACGTCCCGTCAGATACCTACGTTTCAGCGGCAGGAATTAATAACAAAACAGAGGTTCAGTTTGTAACTGTACCAAACTGTAGTTCTCAAATGGGAATTATAGAGGGGCATACTAACTGTGGACCCGGCACAGAGCTATTCCTTACTTGTTTTGTTAATGGACTTGGTACAAACTCTCCGCAACAGGAAACAGTTGTAGGGCTAAGTCATGACTTTAATGAGGGTACAAAGGTAAATGCATATTCCAATCAATCGGAAACGGGTGCTGTATGGGGAATATCTTATAAAAATTCAACACAGGAAATCTTTACTTCCGCTTTTGTTAAGCAGCACGCTGCTTTATCAAATCACGGGCATGATGCGATCTTTTCTACCGATTTAAGTGGAAATACGCCTGCAACAAAATTGTTTGCAAGATTGTCAGACCTCGGTCAATCTGTTGGTAACATGGCAGTGACTGATTCCAAAGATTGTGACTATGGTCACCAGGTCGGAAAAATTGGTTTGGGCGCCTTGATTCTTGATGAATCTGAAGAACATTTATACGTTACAAATCTATACAATAATACTGTTGTAAAAATAAATACATCGAATCCAACTGCCTCAAATACAGTAAGTTATGCGGTTCCGAATCCTGGATGTAGTTTCAACGACTACAGGGTTTTTGCACTTGAAATATATAGTGGAGAATTATATGTTGGCGTAACATGTACAGGTGAAACTTCGGCCATTGATGCTGAGACTTCTTTTCATGTCTATAAAATGAATATGAATTCAGGGAATTTTAACCTGATTTTCAGTACTGGTGAAGCAGACAAAGCATGGGATAATTCTGACTACAATAAAAATTCTGTGTTATGGCTAAAAGATATTGAATTTGCAGATCCCGATCATATGATATTGGGTATAGCAGATAAATCAGGTGATACTTTTTGTAATGGAGCTTCAAGCAGGGTAGATGATTTGTTTGGAGATATATTAATGGTATATAAAGAAAACAATACCTGGAAAATGGAGAGCAATGGTCAGGCAGGCAGTAGATCTGGCACTGGTGTTGGTAATGGTCAAGGACCAGGTGGAGGGGAATTTTTTGGAGATGACTTCTTTCCTAAAAATCCGTCTGATCACCCGGAAGTAGCGTTGGGATCATTGTTTATTTTACCTGGTACAGACGAAGTTGTCGCTGCGGTTTATGATCCTCTATACAATACGTATTCAGGAGGGTTACACCGTTATAATACCATATCCGGACAAAAAACAGGATCCAAAGAGTTATATAACCACAATTTTGCAAACTACTTTGGAAAAGCCAGTGGCTTTGGGGATGTGACGGGCAGATGCGGTTCTTTGCCTGTTGAAATTGGAAACCTGGTGTGGATAGATGAAAATGAAAATGGTCTGCAGGATGCCGGTGAAAAAACACTGGCAGGTGTAGAACTGGTGATTTGTGATGCCAGTTGTAATGAAATCGGGTCTACTATCACCGATTCAAATGGAAATTACGCCTTCAACAATTTAAATGTAGATAAAGACGGAGATGGTCAGATGGATGGTTTGACCGCTGGAAGTAAATACTATATTTCATTGGATCCTGATATGTTTGATGCACAAGCATCTGCTTACCTCATCGATGAAGATTATTATTTTCCAACTATCATTGCTGGTGACAGTAGAATCAATTCAAATCTTGACGGGGACCTTGAACCTTGTTCTGATCCGACAACAAAGAATTTACCTGTTGTAGAGGTCATTGCTGAAGCAGGCAATTTAACCAGTTTTGACCTGGGCTTGAAAGCCTCAAGTACCTTTGACCTGGCTTTGATGAAGATAAAAGATTCAAATAATTCAGCGAAAATTGGTCAAACTGTGACTTTTGAAATTGAAGTATTTAACCAGGGCGGATTAGTGGCTACTGAATATGAAATTGTTGATTACATCACAAAGGCTTTCAGATTTGACGCTGCATATAACCCGGGATGGACATTTAGTGATGGTATTGCAAGAAGAGTTGTGAAATCCCACCTTTTACCGGGATCTTCTCATAAGGAATCTATAATGTTGACTGTATTACCAACAAAGGATATTTCTGATTTTGTTAATATAGCTGAAATATCATATGCAAAAGATATTACTGGCGCTTTAGCCACGGATTCAGATTCTACGCCGGATGATAAAATGGATAATGATAAAGGAGGCGAGGTAAATACAAATACTGATGATGAATTAAGCAATGACGGAACAATAGATGAAGATGATCATGATCCGGCATTTTTAGAAGTCATGGATCTTGCATTAATGAATATTGTCAGGGATGACAGAAATTATGATATTGGCGAAAAGGTCATATTTGATATGACAGTCTATAACCAGGGAAATGTTCCTGCCAAAAATATTGAGGTTACGAACCAGTACCCTGAATCACTTACTTTCAATCAATCAGAAAACAGTCAATGGACGCAGAGTTCCGGCTCTACTGTGAGTACAACAATCAATGAAGTTTTGGAACCGGGTGCTTCTATTACAGTTTCAGTAACACTGGATGTAATCGATAATAACGGTTTTAGAAATATAGTGGATTATGCAGAAATCTCAGGATTTATGTCCGATAATCCATCGGTAACTGTTGACTTTGACTCGTCACCGGATATTTTATTTAATAATGATATCGGTGGCAATCCATACGATTATACCGATAATATGATCGATGATCATGGTTCTGTCGATGAAGATGATCACGATCCTGCATTTGTCAGAGTCAGGTTGATAGACCTGGCATTAAAGAAGTCTACTGAATCCGAAGCACAGGAGCCTGGTGATGTTGTAAGTTTTGATATTGATGTAATCAATCAGGGTGAAATTTCTGTCAGGACGGTTACGCTTGTGGACTATCTACCTGATCATACTACATTGGTTGATAACAGCTGGACAACTGATACGAGTGATCCTACAGGAAGGATAGTATATAAGGTCCTGGACTTTCCGGAAGGATTCAAGCCTGGAACAATACATACAGAAACCATTTCATTGTCACTGGATATGAATGTTGATCCTGGATTGGTTATCAATGAAGCTGAAATTGCTCAAGTCACCGATTTTAATGGAATGGATATTTCAGAATTGGATATTGATTCTAAAGCTGACATGAAAAAAGAAAATGATGCTGGAGGAATTGTGTTTTCAGACAAAGATGATTTTCTTGATGGAAATGGTATTGATGATGAAGATGATCACGATCCGGCTGCTTTATACGTGGCAATGATTGATGTCGTAGATAATTGCATTTGTATGAACAATGCCTCAAATTCTGCGGATGGTCAATTCACGGAAATTATTGAAGTCACTGCACCTACAGGTCAGACGTGGAAAGTGGATCATGCAGTTGGAATATATGATCCTTCCAGTGTGTCACCTCCGGTTGCGCCAACTCCGTTTGCAACAGGAGATTCAGGTTACACCCTGGTAGAAACGCCATTATTTAATGGCAACAGTAAATATAGATTAACAGGGATAATCATTGATAACACACCTTATTCTCTAAGAGTTTTCAATGAAGATGCAGCATTCCTCCAAATTTCAGGAGGAGGATCAGCATGTAGTTATGAAGACATCGTTATCGTAAGTCCTACTGAGGGATTATCCGGGGTTTGTACGGGATCTACGCATATTTATAATGTACAAAACACATATGGATGTAATGATTTCAGTTGGTCTGTAAGCGGCGGTGGAATTATAAACGGTCCGTCAAATCAAAGTTCTGTAGAAGTTACATGGACAAATATCGGAGGACCGTATACACTTTCTCTTGTACCAAATTGCACAAATTCATGCCTGAGTCCGATCAATACCCAGGTAAGCGTTGGTCTTGGAGATGGTGCTATGGCTTGTCGTCATAATATCAATGTTTCTCTTGGTCTGAACTGTACGACAGAGATTGAAGCAGATATGGTATTGACCAATCCTGCAGGTTCAGGTGTGGTATACCAGGTGATGGTACTTGATGATCATAACCAGCTTATTCCTAATAATTTATTGACAGAAGAACACTTATGGACTGATGTAACAGTTAAAGTCATAAATCCATGCAACGGGAATTCATGTTGGGCGGTAGCCGCCGTAGAGGACAAAATGCCTCCTTCTATCCAATGTGAAGATATAGACATGCCATGCTGGCAAATGGATTCCTATGAACCGCTTGTCGTTGACAACTGTACAGATGCAAGTTATACACTTCTTAGCGAGACGATTCAACCGATCTCCTGTGATGTTGATTATATCAAAGAAGTTGTAAGAGTATATGTTGCAGAAGATGAGTTTGGTAATCAGTCAGAAGAATGTGAACAAACAATAAAACTGGAAAGAATTGATCTTGATCAAATTGATTGGCCTTCCAATTTTATGCTACTTGATAATACAAACCTGTCTTGCATGGATGACATGTATGATGAGACAGGCTTCCCAAGACTTGAAATTACAGGTGTTCCATACCTGCATGGAGGGGCTTTATATCCGCTTCCTGATTTTTATTGTAACATAGGTATTGACTATTCAGATTTTCTTGTTACTGAATTTGGATGTGTTAAAAAGATAATGAGAACATGGACTGTCTATGAAGCATGGTGTACGGTAGGGGAGTCTCGACAGTTTGCACAGACCATAGAAATAGTAGATACATTCGATCCGGTCGTATCCTGCCCGCCTTCTATGACGGTGAGTTCAGATGGTGGTACAACATGTTCAGCGACAGTAACACTTGATCTTCCAACAGTGACCGATGATTGTTCAACTGAATTTGAAATTGATATTTCTTATCCGACAGGATTTCTCGATAATGTAACTCAAGCCAAGCAGGCGGTATTTGATGTTGGAGTAAGTGAAGTAACTTATACAGTTTATGATGGATGTGATAATTCAGGGACCTGTGTGACCTATGTCACTGTGGTTGATGAAGCACCCCCAACTGCTGTATGCGATCAGAATACGATAGTATCTCTAAGATCTGATGGTACCGCAAAAGCCTTTGCACAAACATTTGATGATGGCAGCTTTGATGATTGCAGCCTCTTTAAGATGTTGGTCAGAAGAATGAATTCAAATTGCAATTGCCATGTCCCTGTATATGACAATATGAGATACCTGGGTGAAAGAAATGGCAGATATTACTACTTGTCAAAGTTTAAGACACATGGCTTTAAAGCATATGATTATTCACAGGCATTTGGAGGATTTCTTGCGACGCTGGAAAGTAATGAAGAGCATGAATGGCTGTATGCACAGGCTAGTCAATACACGAGTGGAAATTATTATATCGGCTTAAGCGATGAAGGACATGAAGGCACATTTACATGGGCTAATCATGCGCAACCAACTTATAATAACTGGATGTATGGAAGTCCTAATAATATTGGAGACAATGTAGTTACAAATGCCAATGGATATTGGGAGGTTGTAAATGGAAATGCAACGGAGGCTTATTTTGTAATGGAAGTTTCAGATGCCTGTACTTTCAGCAACGAAGTCCATTTCTGTTGTGAAGATGTATCTGAAAACCAATTGGTGATCTTTAGAGTGGTAGATTACTTTGGCAGATATAATGATTGCATGGTGAATGTAGAAGTTCAGGATAAAGTTGCTCCGGATATCAATTGTCCGGCAGATATGACCATCGACTGTACAACAGCATATGATCTTAATGATCTGTCTGCATACGGAACAGCGACAGCAACAGATGTTTGTGGTGTCACCCTGTCAGAGTCTGCTACAGATACTATCAATATTTGTAATGTAGGAGAGATAAACAGGGTCTTTACAGCGTCTGATTTGAATGGATCGAGTACCTGTGAACAAACGATATATGTAGAAAACAGCCATCCGTTCAACCCGGCAACAATTATCTGGCCGGCAGATTTTGATTCTGATATGGGTTGTGGTGCAGGAGATCTGCATCCTGATAATTTACCTGCAGTAAACAGCTATCCAATATTGATTACGGATCAATGTGACATGGTTGCACCAAGCTATACAGACCAGACATATTCATTTGCCGGTACAGGAGCAAATGCATGCCTGAAAATATTAAGAACATGGACGGTCATCGACTGGTGTGAGATGGACAGGGATCCTAATTATGTACCTGCGGTATACGAGCAAACAATTAAAATTACAAATACAGAAGGACCGACTCTTATAAGTGGTTGTGATACACTTGTTGTGTTCACAGAAGACTGTAGTGTAGGTTCAGTAAATTTTGCAGTTGTCGCTGATGATGACTGTACACCGAATAGTTCACTGGATGCAAATCTTGAAATCGTAAGATCAAGTGATAATGGAGTTGAAGTTTCAATGGATATATTCTCAAATGTACTTTCATTTACAGGAGATTTACCGATTGGCGAACACGTTGCATTTGCATCTTTCGAAGATATGTGCGGTAATAAAACGACCTGTGCCAAGATTATCCAGGTTGTAAATGTGAAAACACCGACTGCAGCTTGTATCCAGGGATTGAGTGTCGCACTTGTACCTATGGATCTGGATGATGATGGTACACCTGATACAGAGATGACTTGCGTTTTCCCTGAAATGATTGATGCCAGCAGTACACATATTTGTGGAAATGAGATCAACTTGAGTTTCTCAGCTGATACAACTGACGACAAACGAATATATGAATGCCATCATATCGGTATCCAGGAGATTGAATTGTGGGTAACCGATGAATTCGGCAATACAGATAAATGTGTGACTACCGTGGAAGTACAGGATAATAATTTTGTTGATTTTTGTCCAAGATTTGACCTTGCATTGGTAAAAACGCTTGACACACAGGCTACACCGGGTCCTTTCATGCAGGGAAGCCAGGTTACATTTGATCTGACAGTCTTCAACCAGGGTAATGTTAGTGCATACAACGTGAACCTTGTTGATTATATTCCAGAGGGATTAACACTGGATGATTCTAACTGGACCGATAACGGAGGTAAAGCAACACTGAATAATCCGATCGCATTCATTGAAGACTCAACACAAATAACAAGAAGCATTTCTTTTACAATTGATAATGACTTTATGGGATTCTCTATCACAAATACTGCTGAAATAAGCAGTGCTGATAATGACAACGATCCTAATAATGTATTGATGGAAGATGCTGACAGTGATCCGGATGATGTAAATGATGATACTGTTGGTGCAGATAATGAAGTCAATAACACAAATGGTGATGAAGATGATCATGATCCTGAGACGATTGATGTAGAACAGATCTATGACCTTGCACTTTCAAAAACTGTTTCAAGTAGCGGCCCGTATGCACCTGGTGATCCTATTACCTATGATATATCAATTACAAACCAGGGTACACTGGATGCCTATGAAATAGATGTCATGGACCTTATTCCCCAGGGACTGACACTGAACGATGCCAATTGGACAACAACATTGGGAGGTGCATTTTATAATACATCCATACCTTCTATACTTGTTGGAGAGACTGAAACGATCAGTATTACATTCGTAATTGATGCCGACTACATGGGTGGATCTATCCTCAACCAGGCTGAAATCATTGACCCGGATAACAATGATCCTGACGATATCGATAGTGATCCAGATACTTCGGTCAATGATGATGACAATAACGATGGTGCAGATGATGATGATGAAGATGATGAGATGATCAATATCACGCATTCATTCGACATGGCATTGATTAAAGTAATAGATACTAATAATACACCGAGTACTGTACATCCTGGTGATAATGTGACATTTAATATAACTGCATATAACCAGGGAACACTCGATGCAACGAATGTTGTAATCAGAGATTATATCTCTTCAGACATGAGTTTCAACCCGGCAGATAATTCTGATTTCACTCAATTGGGAAGTATTTTGATGTCTACGATACCATACATCGAGGCAGGTGGATCATCCACAGTAAGTATTACCGTAAAAGTTGATGATGATTTCAGTGGTATAGCTGTGGTAAATAATGCAGAAATAATTTCAGCCACTAATACGATGGGGCTGGTTGATGAAGATGATCCTTTGTCAAATACCAATGATGGAACGACAAATGAATTATCGACAGATAACAATATTGATGATTTGGCGACGAATGGTATTGCGGATAATCCAAATGATGAAGATGATTATGATCCTGCATTGGTAGATATTGATTGTAACCTTGCACCTCATTGTGCGACATTAGGTTCAATTGAAGTATTTCTTGATGCCAACGGCGAAGTATCAATCACACCGGCTGATATCGACAATAATTCTTTTGCTGTGTGTGATGCCGCCACAGGAATTACACTTTCGATTGATAATGATTCATTCGACTGTACAGACCTTGGATCCGGGAATATTGTAAATATGACCGTAACAGATAACCTGGGCAATGTATCTTCAGGAACTTGCCAGACCAATGTGACTGTAACGGATAATATTCCACCGACAGTTTCATGCCAGGATGTGACAGTGGACTATGTAAATGGAAACCCGGTATTGGTTCTTGCGAACATAACACAGAATTCAGAAGATGATAATTGTACGGTCAATTCTGTAGCAATTGATTTATTTGGTGTAAACCTGACAACACTTCCATGTACTCCTCAGACAGCCGAGGTCGTTGCAACGGATCAAAGTGGAAATACGGGTACATGTTCATTCCTGATTACAATAGTAAACGAGCCGCCAATGGCTAATTGCGCATCCACATTCGATGTGATGCTCGGTGTCAATGGCACTGCGTCTGTAACTGCAGATGAGATAAACAACGGATCTAATGATGATTGTACAGATCCAGCGGATTTGAGCTATTCTATTGATCAATCCAGCTTTGACTGTGATGATATTGGAATGGTTACAGTAACACTTACAGTGACAGATGAATCAGGCCTTATCGACGAATGTTCTACAAGTTTGAATATCGTAGATAACCTGCCTCCGGTCGCACTATGCCAGGATGTGACAGTTAATTTAAGCGCTCTTGGTACTGGGAATATTACAACAAGCCAGGTCAATAATGGAAGTGCTGATAATTGTACGCCATCCAATCAACTGGGATTATCACTTGACAATACGTCATTTGGTTGTAGTGATGTAGGTTCGAATACGGTAACGCTCACAGTAACAGATGCGTATGGCAATACTGATGATTGTCCTGCCACAATAACGGTTAATGACCAAACACCTCCAGTTGCTACCTGTCATCCTGACTTTACGGTTTCACTGGATGCAAATGGCAATGCAACGATTGGTACAGGTGATATTCTGTCAAGTACATCTGATGCTTGTGGTATAGCATCCGAAGTCATAGATATTAATACATTTGATTGCAACGATGCAGGGTTTACCACCACTGTAACAGCGACAGTAACGGATGTCAATGGGAACAGCTCAACTTGTTCTACGGGTGTCACTGTAGAAAACGATGCTCCGGATGCGAATTGTGTATCTTCGATAGGCGTTGCTCTAGGTGTCAACGGAACAGGTGCGATTACAACAAATAGTATAAATAATGGATCCACAGATGATTGTACTGCCGATGGCGATCTTGTATTAAGCCTGAATCAGTCCAGTTTTGATTGTGATGATATTGGAGTGGTGACTGTTACATTAACAGTAACAGATGCTGCCGGGCTATCGGATCAATGTACTTCAAGCGTAACGGTATCGGACAACTTGGATCCGATAGCATTGTGCCAGGATCTGACCATTAATTTGAATTCCAGTGGAGCAGCCAATATTTCAGCTTCACAGGTGAATAACGGAAGTGCAGATAATTGTACACCATCCAATCAACTTGGTTTGGTAATCGACAATATGTCCTATGATTGTAGTGATGTTACAATGATGAATATCGTGACGCTGACAGTGACAGATGCGAGTGGAAATAGTGATGAATGTACTGCAATGGTATCAGTAAACGATCCAGTCGCTCCTGTAGTGAGCTGTCAAGCTGATTTTTCAGTATCACTGGACGGCAATGGAGATGCCTCTGTGACACTTGGTGATATTCTGGCAAGCTCTTCGGATGCTTGTGGTATTGCTTCCGAAGTCATTGATATAAATGCATTTGATTGCAGCGATGCGGGTACGACCGTAACCCTGACAGCTACAGTAACAGATGTGAATGGAAACAGCGCTGCATGTGATACTGATGTCACAGTAGTAGATGATAGTGATCCGGCTTGTACATTGAATACAGGTTTGTCTGTTCCTGCCAATCAACCATTGGTGATTGCTGATTTCCTTGCAACATATACAGACAATTGTAACACAAGTTCAGCTTCAACAACGATAGATCCAGCTGATGGATTTGATTGTAGTAACCTGGGTACTCAGACAGTTACTGTAACTGTTTCTGATGATAGTGGAAATACTTCAACATGCAGCACCAGTGTTGATGTTGTTGATGTAGCAACTCCTGTCTGTGTAGCCATGGATATCACCGTTCAATTGAATAACATAGGTGAAGCTTCAATTACAGGTGCTGATGTAGATGACGGTTCGACAGCAGGATGTTCTACAATTACAGACCTGAGTGTTACACCAAGTATTTTTGCTTGTAATGATGTAGGAGACAATGTTGTAACTCTGACAGTAACCAGCAGTAATGGTATGACTTCAAGTTGTACCTCTACGGTAACTATTGAAGATGATATTCCACCTTCAATCACTTGTATAGCAAATGTGACTTTCGATCTGAATAATAGTGGTGTTGCAAATATTACCACAGCAGATATCCTGACCAGTTCATCCGATGGATGTGGTATTTTATCTGAAGTGCTGGATGTCAGCTCATTTGATTGTTCTGATAAGGGAAGTCCGATAACAGTCACAGCGACTGTGACTGATATGAATAATAATACAAGTACATGTTCTTCGCAGGTGACTATAGAGGATAATGTTGTTCCTGAGTGTACATTGTTTCCAAATCTTGAATTTGTTCCTGACGTAACCATTGATATAACAGATGTTCTGGACACATTCACTGATAACTGTGCTACAGGTACCTCAACAATTACGACTCAGACCGAGTTTGATTGTGATGATGTAGGAATGCATACAACTATTGTAATGGTTACTGATACTTGCGGAAACAGCAACACATGTTCAACTGTTATCGAGATTGTAGATGATCAGGCACCGACATGCGTTACAATGGATATTACTGTATCCCTTCTTGGTACCCCTGGAGTATACGATCTTAATGCTTCAGAAGTTGATGATGGCAGTGCTGCAGTCTGTGGAGGTATGGTTACCCTGGAAGTAGATCCAAATCAATTTGATTGTGGTGACATTGGTGTCCAGTTGGTAACCCTTACGGTCACATCTTCAGGAGGTGTGTCTTCGACATGTACCGCAGAAGTGACAATTCAGGATAATTCGCCGCCGACAATAGTATGTCCGGCCAATATGACCTTGCCGTGTAATTCAGACTTGTCAGATTTGACACAGTTTGGTATGGCAACTGCAAGTGA